>PIVW01001394.1 GCA_003353825.1 Chloroflexota bacterium | reverse complement strand
ATCCTTGATCGTATGCCTATCACTGCGTATGCGCCTGTCCCGTCCACGCATTCAGGAGTTTTTGCAGGACTGGCTAGGCATTAAGCTCAGCGTCGGCTGTATCAATCAATGCATTACAGAAGGTGGACGGGCAACAGCCCCGTTAGAAAATGAATTAATCGCCGAAATCCAGCAATCAGAGTTGCTTCACGCAGACGAAACGGGCTGGAAAGAAAATGGACGCACCGTATGGTTGTGGGTTTTGCGAACAGCAACCGTGACCCTGTTTATGATTGGAGGGCGCAGTTGGGATGTAATCGCCGATGTGATGGAGCAATTTGCAGGTTGGCTGATGAGCGATGGCTATGGGGTCAATATCGCAAATACGGGAAACGACTGCGCTGTCTGGCGCACATTATCCGTAAGGCCAGAGGGCTGGCAGAGAGTTGTCATCCTGAAGCGGCGGTATTTGGCGAAAAAGTTCTCGAATATGTTGCCCTGTTCATCAAGGGCATTTATGAGGCTCGGGGCGACCCGACCCTAGACTTGGTGGAGAAGTTCTCGGAAGAACTGGCGCTATTGAAAGAATTGTGCGTGCAACATCGAGATCACCAACACGATAAAACCAGAAAACTGGCGTGAGAATTTCTCAACGATTGGGATGCCATTTGGAACGTGTTAGCTTATCCACAAATGC
>PIVW01000673.1 GCA_003353825.1 Chloroflexota bacterium | reverse complement strand
GTGAGCCGTATTTGCGATGCATCGCCGGCGCAATTGCTGATACTGAACAGGTAAATATTGGCTCAGAAGAGTAAGCGGAATGGGCTGCTGTCCAAGATTATCCAGCAAGCGTGATAAAGCCGTCTGCACTGTAGAAACGGGCCAGTAGTAACGCGAGCGATCGCTGAAACTGAAGCGTCTGGCAAACCGCAGATGTACGTCATTCCCCTGATAGTAACTACGCCAGTGAACAGGATTCTCAAGCATCGCCTGTTCCAAGACCTCGCGAATATGGGACAACTCGATATCCGGCTTTCCTCCCAGCAGATCTTCCTCGACCAGAGCCAGGGCGAAAATCGCCTCTCGAAACGCAAAAGTCAGAGCAGGACCGACCTTTAAAATGGCAAAATGATCTGTGACAAGGTTTCTGAGTGCTTGCGCAGTCTGATAGTCAGTCGAGTGTGCCTCGTAGACTAGCTGCTCATCCTGTTCGATATAGGACGAGAGGGACTGTGCAGTTGCAGGATCGTATTCAAACAGGCTGCTGTCGCCATACTCCACGCCCGGTTGAACTACAACGGCAATGACCCGCGTCCAGGCATCGCCAAGCCCCATATCTACAAATACCTGTCGCGTTACGGCGATGGTTTCGGCAACGTCGGTAGGGGTGGTAACGGTAAGTGCGTCCTCATGCTCTTGGGCGCCACCGGGTAGGGGTACTTCACTGCCGATGACATATAGTGGCGGGATTCCCCCCGCTTTCGCACAAGCCTGTTCAGCGACCGCTGCAAGTTCCGCAGCTCGCCCGGCAGAGACATGTTTTTCCAGAACGAGATCAGGGTCGTCATCGCCACATTTCATGCTAGCGTCCAGGTGGATCTTCTGGAAGCCTGCGGCAACATAGTCACGAACCAGTGTACGGGCTTTCTCCATCGCCGAGGCTGCCGGCTCATCTTGCCAGGGGCTGGGGCCAAGATGATCGCCGCCGAATAGAATACGTTGTTGCGGATATCCGCAGCTATCGGCAATGGAGCCAACATACTCCCTGAAGACGCTTGGGGTCATGCCGGTGTAACCGCCATACTGGTTGACCTGATTACAGGTAGACTCGATAAGGACTGGTGAGCGGGTGGCCAAGGCATGGCGAAAACTGGCCTCAATTACATAGGGATGGGCGGAGCAGATGGAGACGATGCCTTGGGCTTCGCCCCGTTTCTGCGCCAAAACGATGTCAACAAGAGGTGAGGTAATCATAAATTTCGACGTCTTCACGTCAGGGGGTTGAGGGCAGATTCACCACACAGTTCTCCCGTCTGGCCCGTTCTGCGGCAAAGACAATAAGGTGACTTTCCAAAGTTTCTTCGTGATCGGATAGAATCAAGCCGGGATCATTGTTGGCAACGGCTGCGACAAAGCTCTCGACCGTTCGCTCATCTCCGCCGCCATGGCCACTTGGGTCTTCAATGTCAATTTCATGGACTGTCGTTACATCTGTAAGAAAATCGTAGTGTTCGAGTTTGGTGCCATCACCATAGATCTCGCCACGCGTGCCGAATATGCGGGTTATGCGATCGCCACCCTTGGTAAAAGCTGTCATCGTAAAAGAGGCCGTGACCCCGCCCTCGAACTGCATAACGACCACTTGATGGTCTACGACATCGTTATCGCACTCGTAAACGCAACGGCCATAAGGTCCTTCGCGCAATGCTCGCTTAACGTTCTCTTCGCTGACATCGGGTGTGAGGATCGTATATGGCCAGCCGCTCTCCCCTTGTTTGACCGGATTCAGGTATATTTTTTGGGCCGAGTATGGGCAGTCGGGCTCGTAATCACAGTCCAGGCAACGATCCCCTGCCGTAGCCGGTTTTTCTTCTTTCCGAAAGTGCTTCAACGATCCGAATGATGAAACCGACAGGCAGCGTTTGCCCATGAGGTATCGTAGCCAATCGATATCGTGACACGATTTTGCCAGAAGCATAAATGATGACTCACTCTCGTTTCGCCAGTTGCCCCGCACAAAAGAGTGAGCCTGGTGCCAGAATCCCACCGGCTCAAGCTGCTGAATGTTGACGATTTCACCAATTGCGCCAGAATCCAGCAGTGATTTCAGGGCCTGGGTATAAGGCGTGTAGCGCATCACGTGACAGACGGCACAAAGTACATTATTCGCAGCTATCGCCTCACTGATACGAATACAATCTTCCTCGTTTGGCGCCATGGGCTTTTCAAGGAGGATAGCGTAGCCCAGATCGGCGAAAGCGATCGCCGGTTCCATGTGCAAGCTGTCGGGCGTGGTTACAAAGACAGCATCGGCGAACTTAGGTCTGTCGGCCAGTTCATGCCAATCAGCCGTGACATTTCCTTCAGGGATATTGTGACCTTCAGCCATCTGCCGGCGGTGTTCTTCTCTTGGCTCAGCAACGCCTACAACCTGTGCCAGGTCAGGACGAGCCGAGGCATAAGAGGCATACGTGGAACCACGATCGCCGGCACCGATAACGATTATTTGAACAGGTTTCATGTCACATTCCTCTCAATGGTTTTCGTCGCAGGATCTGTACGATTCGGCGTCGATAGTAGGTTTGGGCACTGGGGTCGTTGAATGGGATTTGGTGAGACAAACAAATAGACATAATATTCCTCAAGATTACATCAAGCATATTCAGGAGGAAAGGAAATGTCTTTAACTACAATCCGCGGTAGTGGTTACATATTGACTGAAAATGTTCCAATTGATATTCTGCGTTAAAAGCAATCGAGCGGAGTACCATTATGATTCAGAATGTTATCACATATCATTGTACGAAGTGTAACAG
>PIVW01000672.1 GCA_003353825.1 Chloroflexota bacterium | reverse complement strand
GCTTTTCGTGAAGATGACAGCCGTATCCGCATAGGTCACGCTGATGCTAACATGGCGGTCCTTCGCCATATGGCCGTGAACCTGCTCAAACAAGAAACGACCTCACAGCGTGGCATCAACAGCAAACGTTTAAGGTGCGGTTGGGATGAAACTTACCTCATGAAAGTTCTGAAGGCTGGCTTCCATTAAGACGCCGATTGCCCCAGCTTGTTTACTTGACATATTAGATGCGATTGCCCTAAGGAGTAGGATGTGTAGCAGGTGCAATGCTTGTTCCACCTGGAATCGGCGCTATTGGAAATGGCGGCGCAATACACTATGGTCTATTTTTAGAACTTGAACATCAACACATCATTGAGTTGCATCCCTAGTTCGAACAGCGTCGCCGTAAGCTATAGGATGATTGCCACTGATTTCCTACTTCCTGATAGGGGTGTTTGTTGAACACTGGATATTCGCCACGCTTTACGCATTTCTGACGGCAGATCTTCAGCGATGTGTGATTTTAGCCTCTCTGAGCGTGCTCCATATCATTATAGCTCTCCTGATTGCACAGCGCATCAGTTCGAGCGTTGGAGAATAATTTCTTCTCACCGAAAGGCAGTCTGGCTAGTAAGAAGCTCTTATCTCCGTTCGCCTTCTCTTGGAATCACACCGAATACGTCATCTCAGTGTCAGCGAGATAAATGCCGCGTTACAGGGCAAACCGTATATGCACGATCTCGCCATCGTTCACGACGTATTCCTTGCCTTCCAATCGCAAGGTAGCATGTTTGCGGGCTTCAGCCATAGAACCCGCTGCCATGAGATCGTCAAAAGCAATGACCTCTGCCCGAATAAAACCTCTCGCCAGGTCTGTATGAACGCTACCAGCTGCTTCCAAAGCTGTACCGCCCACCGCCAATGTCCAGGCCCGGACTTCATCATCACCTACCGTATAAAAGCTCTGTACCTGCAGCAAAGCGTAAGAGAGGTGGATGACACGGCTCAGGCTCGGTTCTTCGATGCCAAAATCGGCCAGGAACTCCTCAGCCTCTTCGGGGTCCATTTGTGCCAGCTCAGCCTCCAGGCGACCCCGCAATGCGGATACAGCCACGTGCGGGCGCGGGCGCACAAACTGCTCGGAGACAGTTTCATCACCCTCGTCATCTATATTCAGCAGCACCAGTAGCGGCTTCTGGCTGAGAAAGGAAAATCCACGTAATGATTTTTCCTCTTCATCTGATAGCTCAACTTCGCGCAGGGGCGTTTCATTTTCGAGCTCGACCAGCAGGCGGTCGAGTAGCACCTTTTCCTGCTTGAACGCGTCCACCTCTTTGGGGTTGCCACCCTTTGTGATGCGCTCGTCAATGCGTTCCAGGCGGTTGCTGACCAGCATCAAGTCATTCAAGAGGAGTTCTGTCTCGACCAGTTCGATATCCCGTACCGGGTCGATGTCCCCCTCGGGATGAAGTACATTCTCATCTTGGAAAGCGCGCACCACATGCAACAGAGCGTCATTGTTCGTGATCTCATTCAGCAGCGGGCCTGCCAACCCCCCTGATTCGCCCAAACCCTTGGCGAGACCGGCGATGTCGTTGTATTGCACCTGGGCGCGAGTCACCTTTTTGGGTTTGTACATGGTCGCCAGCCGCTCGACGCGCTCGTCGGGTACCTTCACCGTGGCGGTGTGCACTTCCATGTGTCCGCTCGAGTAAGCTGTGGGTTCGATTTCACCCCTGGTGAGGGCGTTGAAGACGGTGGTCTTGCCGCTGTTGGGTAAGCCGATGATGCCTATATTCATTGTAAGCCTCATGAAATCGCGTACGCCCGCTGAACCTCTTCTGCGATGATCTGGATACCCTCTTCGACAACCGCCGATTCCTGGGCATAGCTCATGCGGATGCATTCATGGGTGTGTTGCCACGGTTCAGCCAGGCCGGGGAAGAAATAATGGCCGGATACCACAATTACCCCCCGAGCTTTGAGCCGATCATAGAGTGTGGCGCAGGTGGTGGGGAAGTGAGGGAACCAAAGCCAGAGGAAGAACGCGCCTTCGGGTTTATGTATGTGGCAGGGTGTATCGTCCATGTACTGGCGCACCCAGGCCACTGCCTGCTCGGACTTTTCCTTGTAAAATGGTTGGATGATATCATGACTTAGTTCCAGGATTTCGCCACTTTGTACGATATCCAAAGCCATGGCAGCGCCGATATTACCCGGCGCCAAACTGATCACGGCATTCATAGCCGAGACCGCCCGGATGACCTCGGGATTGGCGATGATGATGCCGGTGCGGGCGCCGGGCAAACCCAGTTTGGATAAACTCATGCAGAGGATGATATGATCATCCCAAGTCAGTGTGACATCAGAAAAGATGATGCTTGGGAAAGGATTGCCATAAGCATTGTCGATGATAAAGGGGATGTCGTGGTCATGAGCCAGTTTGCTGAGTTTAGCGACCTCGTCATCGGTCAAGACATTGCCCGTGGGATTTGTAGGGCGGGAGACGCAAATGGCGCCGATGTGATCGTCAACCGTTATGGCACCAAAATCGACGTGATACTTGAAGAGCCTGTCGTCGATGTGTTCGATTTCGGGTCTGGCAGCGACAAACATGTCCCCTTCGAATCCTGCGTCGGCATAGCCGATATATTCGGGCGCCAGGGGCAACAGTATCTTGCGGTAAGAGCCGTCTGCAAATGCGCCAGCAAAGAGGTTGAACAGATAGAAAAACGCCGTCTGGCTGCCATTGGTCAGGGCGATGTTCTCAGACCCGATCTCCCAACCATAAGTGCGTTGCAGGAGATCGGCCAG
>PIVW01000671.1 GCA_003353825.1 Chloroflexota bacterium | reverse complement strand
CACGCTGCAAGTGGCAAGTTCAACCTTGTCTGCAAGCGAAGTTGTACCTGCGACCTGCTACTTGCTACCTGCCCCAACGGGGCCTCATTTTCTCAGCGCAGTCTGGGAACAATTGCTAGTTTGTTTTATGTCGCACACGACGCTGTGGCAGGTGCTCTGCGAACTGGCCGGCGAGATCTGGGCTCATCTCGTCGTTGAAGTACAGGGGCACGATTGTTCGGGACACGGGCTGGCGCTCTGCATCTCGACCAAAGGCCGGGCAGCCCCAATTGCCGTCATTGCCCAGTAGTTGCTGGGATTGGCGGCGCTGCTCCTTGAACTGGGTGATGATACCACATGAAAAACAATGCTCCCGGCAGTCGTCGATAACAGCCCCCTGCAGGCTGTTTTTGTATTCTTCGACCATAAACTGTTTGTCGACGCCAACGCTCAGATGTTCCCAGGGCAGGATCTCTGCCAGCGAGCGGTCTCGGCGAGCGTACCAATCCATATCCAGATCAGCTTCGGCAAAGGCCTGCGTCCAGGCCTCGCAGTTGAAATGATCGCCCCAGGCGTCGAATTGGGCGCCAAGATGCCAGGCGCGTTCGATCACTGCTGCCAGTTTTCGGTCACCACGGCTGAGAATTGACTCCATCAGGGATTCGCGAGGATCGTTGGTAGAAAGATGCAGGCCGTGTGCGCGCAGCCGTTTTCGCAGATGCTCTTGATGGCTACGGATGGTCGATTCATCCTCCATCGGCAGCCATTGGAAGGGTGTCTGTGGCTTGGGCACCAGGGTAGACACACCCACCCGCACCTTGGCCTTCCGCCCCACGTACTTGCGGCCGATATGTAGGACGTCATGCGCCAACTCGGCAATCGCCTCCACATCTTCCAGCGTTTGTGTGGGATGGCCGATCATGAAATACATTTTAATCGACGTCCAACCCCGGCTGTAGACTTCGTGTGCTGTTTGCAGCATCAAATCAGAAGCGATCGGCTTGTTGATCACATCCCGCAGACGATCGCTGGCCGCCTCGGGTGCAAAGGTAAAACCGGAACGACGTCTGCCCTTTGCCAATTTCTCCATCAAGTCGACCGAAAAGGACTCGATTCGAAGTGAGGGCAGGCCAATCGACAGTTTTTTATCGGCATATTTGTCAGTTATCTCATTCACCAAAGTCTCAATATAGCTGTAGTCGGAGGATGAAAGAGAGAGAAAGGAGATCTCCTCGAAACCGGTAGTGGCCATCATGCGCTCGACAGCCGCCAGGACTTCCTCGACCGGCCTCTCTCGCACCGGCCTGAAGATCATACCCGCCTGGCAGAAGCGACAGCCTCGCGTGCAGCCTCGTTGGATCTCAATGGCCGCCCGATTGTGCACGATATCGATATAAGGCACGATGAAATCGGTCACAGGTGGCGGCATCACCGTGACAATGCGTTTCATCACACTCTCTGGGGCTACATCTGCGTACTCGACCTTGGGTGCTGTCCCTACCAAAGTGCCATCGCCATGATAGCGAGATTCGTAGAAACCAGGAATATAGACGCCATCAATGCGCGCCATCCGCCTCAACAGTTCTGTACGCCCGCCCGCCCGCCTTTCCTCCCGCCAGAGGGTGTGGCAATCGACGATGTCATGGATGCCCTCTTCACCTTCGCCCAAAAAACAGACGTCGAGAAACGCCCACATCGGCTCTGGGTTGATCATGGCAGAACCACCCGCCAGGATCAGGGGATGGTCGGGCGATCGATCGGCACTATGTAGGGGGATTCCGGCCAAGTCGAGTAGGTTGAGCACATTGGTGTAGAGTTGCTCGTATGGCAGGGAGATGCCGATGATGTCCAATTGGCGCAAGGGATGGCGGGTTTCCAGGCTAAATAGAGGCAGTCCCTCACGGCGCATAACCTGCTCCATATCCACCCAGGGCACGTAGGTACGTTCAGCCAGGACATCCTCTCGCCGATTTAGCGTATCATAGAGGATCGCCAGCCCCAGGTTGCTCATGCCCAGTTCGTATGTATCGGGAAAGGCCAGTACCACCCGGCTCTGTACTGCATCCCAACCTTTGACTATGCTATTCCATTCGCCGCCCGTATAGCGCCCGGGTTGGCGCACTTCGAGCAAGACGCGTTCGAGTACGTCGCTGATCTGTGCCGGCGTCCAAGTCTGCATGATACATCCACCTCGTGGTCTCATCTTCCGTAACTGATTGTTAGCCGTCAGCCGATGGTAAGTAGCCGTCTACGTTTGGCTGTCAATCCGGGCAGGATTCGAACCCGCTGATTGTGTGTGCTGTTGTTTGGACGTGGGATTATAGCAGATACGCGTTAGTTGTGATAATCGGCTACCGAAACGTTGCTGGATGTAGAAGAGGGTTAAATTGCAGTCTGTATGATGTTAAACCAGATATACATCTGACCTTAACAAAATCTGAACACGTGCTGGTTATTATAATGGACCCCATAAACTAGACCACAGGTTAAGGTGATAAAATGAGGTGAGTAAACATCCCGTATCACCGATCTGGAGGTCAAGAACAATGAGTCAGAAACGCAGGCAGCACAGCGCAACATTCAAGTATCGAGTGGCGCTGGAAGCAAACAAAGGTCTGAAGACGATGAGTGAACTGGCCCAAGAATACAACATACATCCCAACCAAATAAGCGTTTGGAAGAAACAACTACAGGAGCAAGGACCAGGCCTATTTGAGCGAGGAGGAAACAAAGCGCAACGAAAACAAGAACAGGAAGAAGCAGAACTGTATGAACAGATAGGCCGCCTGAAGCCTGTACTGAGCTTGTCGAAGTGATGGAAC
>PIVW01001393.1 GCA_003353825.1 Chloroflexota bacterium | reverse complement strand
CTCTGTGGATGGCGTCGCCCTTGCTACGTATACAACCGACAACAACTCCTTCAATGGCGTGACGCATGTTTCATTCCGCTTTGGTGACAATGGTGGTGTGCGTGAAGCGACGGGCATATTCAGTGTTGATGAACTGGGTATCTACTCCGATACAGATGGAATGACTCGCGTGTTCTCAGACGATTTTGAGTCTTACCTGGTGGGCGATTCGCTCGATACAGACAATGCGGCATCGCCGTATCACTCAAATACATCTGAGGCGACAGTCGGGGCTGAACCAGATGCAACAGGCGGTCCTGGCACTTCTGGTAATAAGCTTGCCGAGATCATTGACACCGATGCCGGCGATACGGGTGAGTTGAGATATGCGCTGGATGCCGACGGCCCGCTTGTGGCAGGTCGCCTGGAAGTTGCGGTGAAAAGATTGGACGATACGCTTGGGGATGGTGATGCCTTCATCACCTTGTTTAACGAAAACACCAATAACGATGGCGCGATCCTTGATTTCCGTATCCGGGATGACAGCTTTGGTGTGAGAAGCCCAGGCACTATCGATACGTCTGCGCTTCCGCATACGCTGGATGCCTTCATGGATGTGATTGTTACCTGGGAGTACCCAGGTGGTGACACGACGCTGCTCCCCGAGGTCACGATCTCTGTGGATGGCGTCGCCCTTGCT
>PIVW01000670.1 GCA_003353825.1 Chloroflexota bacterium | reverse complement strand
CTTTTTCCTCGGAATTAAGCTTGATTATGTATCTTTTTGCCATCATGAACTCCTTTTTGAATGATTCATGATACCAGACACCACCTCACCTATCATAACTTCTGTGGTGAGGTACTAGTTGCCTCAAGAAGGCAATCGCCTCTTGCGCCGCTGTGTCGGCATCGGGTTCGGGCATGAATTCGCCCGAGATATAACCCCCATAGCCTGTATCAAACAGAGCATCCAAAATTGATCGGAAATCCAAATGCCCAGCGCCAGGATACCAACGGTTGGAATCGGCCACATGGAAATGAAAGATGCGTTCACCTGCCAGTCTGATGCTCTCCTCGATAGATGGGTCTTCGATGTTCATGTGGAAAGTATCGAGTAAGATGCCAAAATTATCTGCACCCACCCGATCGATGAGGGCCATCCCTTCCGCTGTATTGTTTATGAGCGTCGTCTCATAGCGATTGATGGGCTCCAGAGCCAGCCGCACGCCAAAAGGCCGCGCCGCCTCGCTGCACTCTCTTAATGCCAGCACCACATGATTCATAGCCATTTTCTGCGTAACGCCCGCTTTGACAACGCCCCGCAGCAGCCCCAGGATAATGACGGCATCGAATTTGGCAGCAACCGCTACATGGCTCTTCACCCGATCGATGGCCGCCCGCCTGATAGCGGGATCAGGATCGGGGAATGAGAGCCCTTCCTCGCCCCAAGCCTGTCCTGTGCCAATGGCAGGCATGGCGACGCCCTGCGAATCCATAATGCGGCCAAGTTCATCGACATCGACCAGTTTTGGATCTCGGATCGCCAGTTCGATCCCATCATAGCCCAAAGCTGCGATCTTGGCGACATTGGTCTCGAGATCACCTTTGTAGGCAACAGCCTGGAATTGAGCCGGTTGTGTAGATAAGACAAGTGATAGTTTCATGGTCTGTGATTGGGTTAAACGTAAGTGGAGACGCTAGACAGCGTCACATGAAAATGATAACATGATGTATGATGTTCGAATCTAGCAATACTGGAGGCAATTATGGCAGCAGTACGTCTACCTAATGCAACCCTGAATGCAGAACCAACCTGGGACATTGCGCGTCTTTTTCCTCCTCAAGGCCAATGGGATGCAGAAGATTATTTGGCATTGGACACAAACCGCCTGATCGAATTCTCACATGGACTTCTGGAGGTTCTGATCATGCCAACTCAATCTCATCAGATCATTACACGCTTCTTATTCAGATTACTTGAACAATTCGTGATGGCACGACAGTTAGGCATGGTATTGTTTGCCCCACTCAGAATTCAGTTATGGCCGAATAAATATCGTGAACCGGATATCGTATTTATGCTGAGAAAGAACGATGAGCGGCGGTCTGAACGCTTTTGGGTCGGTGCTGATCTCGTCATAGAAGTCGTCAGTCCTGACGATAGACGCCGTGACTATGAGACCAAACGTCGAGAATACGCGCAAGCGGGCATTCCTGAATACTGGATTGTCGATCCGGCAATGAGGCAGATTTATGTTCTGACACTGGTCGAGGGACAGTATGTCGAGCACGGGTGTTTCGAAAGCGGCCAACAGGCGGATTCGGTGCTGCTGGCCGGATTCGAGGTGAAGGTGGAAGAGGTTTTTGCTGCGGCTGAGGGCTAACAACAATCAGGCGTTATAGGTGCTGGCGGTGATATCACCGCCCGTGCCCGTCCAGTTGGTGTGGAAGACCTCGCCGCCGGGTTTGTCCAGGCGCTCGTAGGTATGGGCGCCGAAATAGTCCCTTTGGGCCTGGATGAGATTGGCAGAGACGCGCGCACTACGATAGCCATCGAAATAGGCCAAAGATGCGCTCATGGCGGGGGTGGGGATACCCAACTGCACGGCGGTGCTAACCACTTTTCGCCAGTTGGCCTGCCTGGTTGCAACCGCCTCACGGAAGAATGGGGCCACCAAAAGATTGGGCAGTTCAGGATCCGCCTTGTAGGCGTCGGTGATATCGTTGAGGAAGACCGCCCGGATAATGCAACCCGCTCGCCAGATACGGGCGATCTCCCCATAGTTTAATTCATAATCATAGGCTTCACTGGCCTCGCGCAAGAGGGCAAAACCTTGAGCATAGGAGACGACCTTGGAGGCGTAGAGCGCATCGCCCACAGCCTCGATGAACGAATCCCGGTCAGTGTCGATCTCAGCGCTCGGGCCCGAGATGATCTCTGAGGCAGCTACACGTTGGTCTTTGAAGGAAGAGAGCGCACGGGCGAATACAGCAGATGTAATGGTGGTGGTAGGTACGCCGAGGTCGAGAGCGCTCTGGCTCGTCCACTTGCCTGTGCCTTTTTGTCCGGCTTTATCGAGAATGAGGTCAATCACATCCTGGCCAGTCTCATCATCTTTGACAGCAAAAATATCTGCCGTGATTTCTATCAAGAAGGATTTCAGAACGCCTTCGTTCCAGCCAGAAAATACCTGGTGCAGCTCCTCATTGCTCAAGCCCAGCCCGCGATGCAAGATATCGTATGACTCGGCAATGAGTTGCATATCGCCATATTCGATACCATTGTGCACCATTTTCACATAGTGGCCGGCGCCGCGCGGGCCGATATAGGTCACACAGGCCTCGCCCTGCGCTTCAGCCGCCACGGCTTCTCGTAGACGGGCCAGATGCCTACCCCGCTGTGACACGTTTGCGGAGTGATTAGTTCCCGAGAAATGGGAAAGGGGTTGTGCTTTTTTAGGGTATGGACCGCGAAGGGTCTCAGGTAATCAACATAATCCTGTCTCTTCTTAGCATCAGCATGCACCTTCAACATGGCCAAGCTGGTGAGGA
>PIVW01000151.1 GCA_003353825.1 Chloroflexota bacterium | reverse complement strand
CTTCGCGTGACGATCACGAATTTCCGTTGATGATTCCCCCACACCTAGTGGCTGGTTGTGTCAAGCGCCTAGATATAGTGTGGGAAAAATCCGTACCACGCGAAATCCCAGAGAACCTACAAACTTTATGCCGTTTTGCACCGGCTTATCCGAATCGATGGCGAATCACCTCAATTTTCAGGCCAGCGGTAGATCACCTTAAATCCCCGATAACCTTCTTCATTCTCGTGGTAGGGTTGATCTTGTACCGTGTTCCAGGCATGTCCGGCCACACCCGTTCCCTCTGATGGTTGACGAAAACGCACGCCAAAGCTGATTCCCAATGCCAAGCCGGTTCGACGCAAGAAATGAAAACGTAGCAGAGAGCGTCGTAGACAGAGACCGAATGGAGACTTACGATCGAGGTGGGCCATTGCATCGATAAGCTTTCGCAACTCGTCTGGATCTACATGTACAATATCCACCATGTCCGGCGTCAGAGCCAGAAGAAATTCTGGTAACGAAGCCTGTTCGTAATTGGCTGGAAGCGAGCGCCTGAAGGTTTTGATCTGCGGGATAAACGCACGTAAGTGTGGGTCAATCCATGCCAAGATTACGATAGCAAATGCGCCGAGGTCTTTGTAAACGCTATTCGGGATGTTCTTTGCACGAATCAAAAGAATTCTCACTTTCATATAGTCAAAAATCCACAACATAGAGACAACCTTTCAACTGGCAGCACGCAACACTTAGATCGAATCATCGTATCGTCTGTCATCTAACTCGGTTCCTCGCCGTACTGCACGCCGCCCATACTTTTGTCGGATATCGTCGAGTGCATGCTGAAGCTTTCGGTCATGTTCATCCTCGACATCCCACAGACTCAGTTGGCGATACCCATCTTGTAGGCCGCTTACGCCAACGCCGACGAGACGAACGTGCCGGCCTTTCGACCATTCATTGTCGAATAACCTCAGAGCCGCATTGACGATATCTGAATCCCGGTCCGTGGCGCTGGTCAGAGTGGTCTGGCGGGTCAGAGTGGTAAAATCGGGCCAGCGTAGTTTAAGCCTCACCGTGACGCCTGACAGGTTCTTCCGCCGCAGACTCCTGCCTACACCTTCGGCTAGATGACGGATAGTGCGCCGAAGTTTTGTACCATCGGCGACATCTTTGGCAAACGTTAGCTCTTTGCTGATCGATTTGGCTTCACGTTCGGTCGCCACTGCCCGGCCATCGATGCCCCGAGCCCGCTGTACGAGATCCCGACCATGTTTGCCAAAGCGTCGAACCAGGTCATCCTCAGGCCAAATGGCGATGTCTCCAATATGGTGTATATCCAGGGCCGCCAGCCGTTCCCCTGTTTTTGGGCCGACACCCCATAGAGAGCGAGTCGGCAATGGCGCCAAAAACTCGGCTTCTTTTCCTGCGGGCACCAGCGTGATGGCGTTCGGGTATGCGCCCGATTTCACCTTACCTTTGCCAACGTCATTGGCGATTTTGGCAACTAACTTATTCGTGGCGACGCCTAATGAGCAGGGAAGGTCGAGTTCAGAACGGATGGCGGTCTGCAGTTGGCCGGCCAAAGTCTCGCCATCTTGCGGTAGATCGCTGACATCGAGAAAGGCCTCGTCGATGGAGATTTGCTCGACCCAAGGTGTGAGTTCGTGCAATATTGCCATAACCCGGCGCGACATCTCGATATACGCACCCCGACGGTTGGGAACAATAAACAGATCAGGGCGCCGCCGCACAGCCTCGGCCATAGGCATCGCTGAATGGATACCAAATACCCTGGCGGCATAGGAGCAGGAGGCAACGACGCCCCGACCCTCTGGAATGCCTCCTACCGCAAATGGTTTGCCCCTTAGCGCAGGATTGTAAAGCTCCTCTACAGCGCAGAAGAATGCATCTAAATCAAGGTGAAGGATTTTCCGCGACATCTAGCTCCCATTTAATCCACTCATGATCCAGGCATCGACCAGTTTTGTCTCAGCCGGTTTCAGCTTTAGCTCGGTATCCTCACAACGGGCGAGGACGCTGCCGCGGAAGATATTTGCAAGGGAGCGTGCGGTGTCACGTTTGCTGAAGCGGTGGCCTTTATAGATGATACCCTTGAGAATAAAGGAAACATTTGAGCGAGAGATGCTCTCTCCCTTCTCGATGCAGCGGTCTCTTACTGCTTTGGAGGTGCGTGTAAGGTTGTATGGATTCTGTTTCAATTCGTCGGCTGTAGCACGAAATAGTACGGCATACTGTTTGATCGTCAAATTGGGTGTGCCAGTCGCTTTCTGGATGCGGCCAATCAGCGTTTCCATCTCTGCTGATATTTTGTCTTCGACTGCCTGTTCTACGATCTCTGAAGGTGGATTATGCCGTTTGGGATCGTAGAGATAGCCAGGTGATGGGGATGTGGCGATCTCGATATCGAGATCATCTTCACTTTGCAACAGGTTTTTGAATGTGCCTGCCCCAGCCCATCGAGTATCGATTACTTGTGGCCCCAACTGGTTCGTGACATCATGGGCAGCTTTTGCCATCAGGATGGGTTCATCAGAGGTCTGCACCATCCGTCTTACCAACCGTACGATACGTCGTCTCAATTTATCGTCGGTATCACCATCGAGCCCAGGCTGATCACCCTCCTGCTCTTGAGGAAGGGCGGCACGTTTGCGTCGCGATGGAACCCGCACTGTTAGTCGCCAGGGATCACCCTCAGTGATTCGTAGCTCCGGGTTGCGGCGGGTAAGGTCGGCCGTGAGCGATCGTAGGGCGAAGAAACCCAGCCAATTGCTGTCTCGACGGAACTCAGGGTAGGCCAGGTAGAGTTTCGGTAAGTCGGTTGCCAGTATCTCACCATTTGCGCTGGCTTCAGCGTACAAATCAGAGGCCATTCGATCTAGCAGTTCTTCGGTAGCCGGAGTCAGTGGCAGCGCAGACGCTCGCCCCTGCTCGTCACGAACAGCATCAGATGACATACCCAACGCGTATTCAATAAAGACATCTTCCTCGATGATGAGGTTACAGGCGGCCTTGTAAGCCTCTGAGGCAGGGCCGGCAGCCAGGACAGCCGTATGGCGATCATACGCACGGAGCCTCAACAACACCGGTGTAAAATCAGCATCGCCTGAAAAAATGATGAACTCATCGAAATGCGTGTTATGTTCCAGGGTATCGATGATATCCATGACCATGTAGATATCAGCGCTGTTTTTACCCTGCGTCGTCAATGAGGGGCAATCTATGACATTGAATGCCGACCGTGTGAAATTGGGCCGGTAGCGATAGAAATCCCTGGGATTGAGATAACACCTGCGTATGAGTACCTCTCGTGTCTGGTGAGGAGGCGACTCTGTTTCTTCTGGCCCGATCATGCCCTGCTCCATCCAGGCCAACCAACGGGAGGGGTCTGTGGCAAAGTTTTCTGCAGCAGCTTCATCGAGCTTTTTGAGCCCGATGTAAATGTTATCAAAATCGACAAAAAGTGCCGTTTTGATGTGCCCTTGTTCAGTATTCTGTTTCATAATTTTTCATTTCCAAATTAGTGGTGGATCCGACAATCGTATCGAATCCATGATTTGAGTGAACGTGGTTGTGTAACGATCCCCTATACAAAACCATGTATCAATAGTTCCATAGCGCTAACGGCAGTATCAAAACGCCGTTGGCTCAGTGCATGTAATTCTTCCTCCTCGGTAGCATCGATCATATGATACTCGATCTGGCCCGTTAATGCTACTGAATGCCCTACGCGCGTTCGATGAAAACGTCGATGGGGCGGCCGGGTCTGGGCCACACGACCCGGCCATCGTTACAAGCTTTAGGTGCGAGATGCATGGTTGCCCTACGCATCTCGCTTAACACCCAGCGTCAGTGCCACGCCATCGATTTTGTGCGTTTCGACATGCACTTCATCAGAAGGGATTTCATCTACAAGTTGGTCGCTCAGCGTCTCCAGTTGGATATAAGTCCTCCAGTCTTCGATGATCTGAGCCAGGTCTGAGCTTGAGGTGGAGAACGAGGTAGTTATGTGATCTTCGATGTTGAATCCGGCACTCTTGCGCATGGTTTGGATGCGTCTGACGACCTCGCGTGCCAGCCCTTCAGCCTTCAGTTCCGCTGTTACAACCGAATCGATGCCCACTGTCAGCACTTTGTCAGCGACTACGGCCAAACCTTCGGCAGGTTGCGTCTGTACGACGATTTCCTCCGGTGCTAACTCAAGCGACTGGCCACTGATCTCAACCACCACCGCTTCTCCGGCATTGATCTGTTTCACGACTTCTTCAGCTGCGAGTTCGGCCAAGGCCTGGCGTACTTTCGGGAAATCCTTGCCTAATTTGGGGCCAAGTAGGCGATTATTGGGCAGAAGCCTGTAGGTGACCAGGGCTTCTGGGTCGGCCACGAATTCGATGGCTTTGACATTGAGTTCATCGGCTACGATATCCAGGATGTCAGCCGTGAGTTCACTGCGCCCTTGCTGCACATGGACAAGCGTTTTGGCCAGGGGCTGGCGAACGCGCAAATTGGCACTGTTGCGGGCGCTAAGACCCAGGCTGGTGATGCGGCGTGCCAAAGCCATCTGATCCTGAAGGCCCTCATCGACGGCCTCTTGATCGGCAAGCGGCCAATCAGTATGGTGAATACTCGAGCGAGCATCATCTTGCATCGAATGCACCAGGTTTTGGTACATCACTTCGGTAACAAAAGGCATGATCGGGGCGATGGTGCGGATCAACTTGACCACTACATGGTACAGGGTCGCATAAGCATCACGTTTATCGTCATCCTGCTCCCCTTTCCAGAAACGACGACGACTGCGACGAACGTACCAGTTGGTCAGGTCCTCCACAAGACCTTCGATGACGAGCGTTGCGGCAAAAGCATCCGAATTGATGAATCCATCGCTTACGCGTGCGGCCACATGATTCAGGCGGGACAGCATCCAGCGGTCGAGGGGATTGCTGACGGCCGGGGTTGGGCCTTCTGGTAGCGCGGGGTCGAAGTTCTCACTCTCTGGCACCCAACCATCGAGATTGGCATAAGTGACAAGGAAATTATAGACATTCCAAAGCGGGATCATTACCTGGCGACGGGAATCGTCGGCCCGGTGGAAGCCAAAGAGCAGGTTGTTCTCGGGTTTGTGGGCGCAGTACAACCAGCGCATGGTATCAACACCCATCTTGTTTGCGGCCTCGTTGAATTCGATAGAATTACCCCAACTCTTGTGCATCTCCCGGCCATCTTCTGCCAACAACGAAGCATAACCGAAGTTCTCCAGGAAGGAAGGGGAGTTGTCTAGTACTGTGCCCATGACCAGCATGCTATAGAACCAGTTGCGGAACTGGCCGGGGAAGGATTCACTGATCCAGTTGGCCGGATACCACTTGCGCCAGTATTCAGGATCAGAGCGATAGCGCAGCGTGCTAAACGAGACGATTCCGGCATCGAGCCAAGGATTGCCCACATCCTCGATACGACTCATGACACCGCCACATTTCTGGCATGTAAGCTTGACAGCATCGATAAAGGGGCGATGGGGGGTATGACCTTCGAATACATCCCAGCCCTCGACGGCCAGTGCCTTTAACTCATGTTCGTCACCGACAACATGGTAATGGTCACAGGCATCGCAGACCCAGATGGGAAGCGCCAAACCCCAGTATCGTTTTTTCGAGATCATCCAATCGTGCATGTTGCGAAGCCAATCCAGTTCTCGGGCATAGCCGAATTCAGGGATCCAGCGGATATCATCGACCACATCCATGATCTGGTAGCGGAGACTCTTTCTCTTCTCTTCAGCACTGACTTCGGCGCGCGGTTTGTCGTAAAGCTCGCCCATGCTGATAAACCATTCATCCACTAGCCGAAAAACCAGTTCGGTGCCACAGCGCCAACAGGTAGGGTAACGATGGCTGTAGTCTTCGACATGATAGAGCACACCTTTGCGCATCATATCTTCGAAGATACCCTCGACTACATCCGCTACGGGCATACCACTCAGCCAGCCAAAGCCCTTGACGAATTTGCTTTCGTCATCCAGGGGAGCGAGCAAGGGGAAATCATTTTGCTTCCCTAAATCGAAATCCTCGGCGCCGCAGCCGGGAGCGATGTGGACGATGCCTGTGCCCTCGCTCTCGCCAACGCCTTCCCAAAGGATGACCTGATGCACATCTACGGCACTTTTTCCCACACCGAGGTTAAGTTGGGCAAGCGGGTGGTAGCCCCCCGGCGTCTGTGCTGCCTTTAGGTCGTCGAAGGGGCCGTCATAGTACCAACCTTCCATATCCCGACCTTTGAGTTCCTCGATGACGGTGAAATCACCCTGTAGTATGCCCAGGGTGCCTTTTGAGAGGTAGAGCATATGCTCGTCGTTCTGTACTTTCACGTAATCAAGATCAGCACCAACTGCTGCGGCGACATTACTGGTCAGTGTCCAAGGTGTGGTAGTCCAGACTAACAGCGATTCGCCGGGTCTGTCTCGCAGGGGAAATCGTACCGTGACACTGCGATGAGTGATCTCGCGATAGCCATCGGTGACGATCTCATGCTGGCTGATGCCGGTTGCACAGCGTGGGCACCAGGGCATGACATCGGCGCCCTGGTAGAGCCATCCTTTCTCCCAACAGGTTTTTAAGAAGGTCCAGATCATGTAGTTATTTTCGGTGGCAAAGGTGTAGTAGCTACCCCCCATCTCAGGCATGCCCAGGCGGCCGACGATATTTTCGACAGTGCCCGTGACCGGCCCTTCGGGGCCAGCGACTGTGATGACCTCTTCTGGATTCTCCAACAATGTATCGGCCAGCCAATTCAACTGCTCGGTATCATTCCAGTCCATCCAATAACCCAAGCGGGTGGATTGGTCGGTCTGTACGGCGGAATACTTGAGGACGCGCGCTTTGCAGTGGCGTACAAAAGATTCCAGGCCGTGGGCCTCGATGTCTTTCTTGGTTTCGAAACCGAGTTCCTTTTCTACTTCCACCTCAACCCACAATCCCTGACAATCAAAGCCATTTTGGTAGCGCAACTCGCGTCCACGCATCGACCAGTAGCGATTGTAGATATCCTTGTAAGTACGGCCCCAACCATGGTGAACGCCCATGGGATTGTTGGCGGTGATGGGACCGTCGATGAAAGACCAGACGGGCTGGCCTTTGCGTAATTCTCGCAGTTTATTAAATGCATCGGTTTCTTTCCAGAAATCGAGCACCTCATGTTCTTGTTTTACATAATCTACGTCAGATGGTACGTCTTTGAATGGCATGATGCGTACTCCTTCAGAATAGAATAAGTTCAAGTCTTAGTGGATAATTTCCGTTTTTCGGACGCACAAAAAACGCCATCGTCCGCTCAGGGACGAAAGCGCTATTGTGTGCATGCTTCCGCGGTACCACCCTGCTTTAACGCAATTCAGTCGCGTTACACTCGATAGGAGACCAACATCTCCTCGTGTTTGATAACGGGCTACGAACCCGGCCGAACTTAGTAGGTATGCGAATGACCGTTCAGTTGGCAGCTCCGGAGGGATTTCCGACGGCGATTCGGCGCCTGGCTCTCACCATTTCCAGACTCGCTGGGCCTAATCAGGCTCGTCTACTCGTCTCCATCTTAACTTTTTAGAAGGGACATCTTATTCTTTAGAACCGAAAGTCTAGCAGTTGGTCAGATGGATGTCAAGATCACAGTGCTTCACAGTGCTGGCTGGTGGCGTGATATGCACATCTTTGCCCACTCAGCATCCGGCTCCGCAAGCGGCGGTTCGGGCAGCTTCGTGTAATCGATGCGAAGATCATATCGAGCACGTTGGTAGGCGATGCGCAGCGCCTCCTCTACATCAAGCTGGGCTGGCGGGTCTGGGTCGAGTAGTGGGATTGGCAGCGCGGGCAGCCGTTGGCGAATGTGAACGGGCCAGACATCGGTATCTGGGCGTTCACCCCAAGGAGAGATCATGATAAGATAATCTGCGGGTGGTAAGGGGTTCTGGAAGGGCATGCGAGGAAACATACGCAGGAGATCGATTTCCACGAAGTGTACTGGTGAGGACAAATATCCTTGCCGTTTCTCTAGATACTCTTTTCTGCCGTTGCCCTGTCTTTTATTGACTGGCGAAAAGAGTTCGATTACAGTTACCAGCTTTCCAGACTTCCTATTACGTAGATGAACCGTCAATTGCCGGACAGACCCATCGAGTGATACACGAACCTGGACGGGCTTTGCCACCTCATAAGGTTCGTACGATTCCGGTCTGATATAGTATCGATCAGAAGCATCATCAATTCGTTCAATTACCACTTGTGACTCAAGTTCAGCGACATAATCCGGCGCCAATGCAGGGGCCAATAGCTCCGCGATAATGTTCATCAGGCGGCTATGAACGTCCGGCCAAAGATCTGGCGCCTCCAGATACGGGTCCATGTCTGGAAAGGGCGATTGGGTCATTGTTTATGTGCCGAAACCATATGTGCGTTAAGCTCGAATGCGCTCGCGGCCTCTCATTTGGGTGGTAAGGCAATCGTAAATTCCACAGCCTGCTGTAACCAACCTTTGAAGTCAGCCTCTTGCTCGATACCGGCAGGGCTGATAAGTACCCAATCCTTCATGGGACGACCAGTGGGACCGAAGGGGCCGATATTGGGGTCGACGAACGCCAGGGAGGCTTTGTCTGCCCCAACACGCGCCATCAGACTGTCGTTGCTGACACCGACACACATATTGCCGTTGATCATAAAAGCGATGCCTCCAAACATCTTCTTTTCGGTCAAGCCTGTTTGTTCGGAGAGTGCGCTACGAATGCGCGCCGCTAAGGTCTCATCAAATGCCATTATCTAATGCCTCCTTCTTGTTTGCCTGCCAATCTGCGCAGGAAGTCGGTTTGTCCGGCGTGATAAGTTTCGTGCCAGGCCTGGCTCAGCAACTGCTGCCCGACCGTGCGGCCATCTTCTGAGGGTTGTTCTAGGGCGGTGTCATCGACGTTCGACAATGCCTCTGTCAGGGACGCCATCGTCAGGTTGAGATCAGCCTCCAGGTCGGCGAGAAGGAGAGCGGTCGCCACCGTAACCCTGTCCGATCCTCTCTCATACAGTTTTACCTTATCCTCCCTCCAAATCGGATCGATACCTAATAAGCTGAACGAACGCATGCGACCGACGATGATGTGCCCCAGGATCCAGTTTAGATTATTGGCTTTGATTTCCGGCTGACGCAGACTCTCTTCATGTGTTAAGCTCTCGATGTTACGGGCAATGACAAACTGATTGCCTTTATAAATCTGCAAGATGGCTTGTGCTGTTTCCAACGTCGATTCTCCTTTTGTCATCCTTTAGAAGGTTAGGCGCTTATTCGAGATCATCGACAACTTTTTGACGATCTTGATCTCTGATCTGACAAGGTGAAGGGGTGACAAGGTGATAGGGTGATCACTTCGTCGTCAAGTCACTTATATCAGCGTAGTCCGGGAACAATCGCCAGGCCCCTGCGGAATTTGCGTCACTCACCCTAGTAAGGCGTGGTTCGTCAGCATAAACAACTCGCAACTCGCAACACATCATTTCTTGGAATTCGCCTTATGCTTCCACTGTGGCTGCGGGATCACTTTGCATCATCCCCAAAATATTGCCTTCTGTGTCTTTTACATAAGCCATATAACCAACGCCAGGGATAGTTGTTTTGGGGCCGGCAAGGGCGCCACCCTGATCTTGCACTGCCTGGAGGCTGGCGTCCAGATCCTCGACATCGACTGTATTGATGATACTGGGCCAGTCTTCCTGGCGTCGCATCAGGGCGCCATCGATACCTGGCTGGCCCTCTTCGCCGGTGCGGATCAGCCAATAATCTACGGGCCCTTCCCACTTCATGACCTGCCAACCAAAGACCTTCTGGTAAAAGGCCATCGCTCGTTCAGCATCTTCGACTGCAAATTCAAAATGTACTACGCGTGGCATGATGTTACTCCGTGTTGGTAAATGTAAGCGCTCCATTTATGTGGCGCTATCCCAGATGCGGCTGACCCTGTCCGGTTTCGGCATAAGATTTTAGGCTTGTGAGATACTTTGCCCAGTCATAGTTGCACATCGCGAAGATGCCTTCTGTGCTGCGCCAATCCAGATGCCTGAAATCAACGGCTGTCATCCCGTGTTTTTCGTATATCTCATACACGATTCGAGTATCTTGCCACTCAGGATCAGCACCGAGACAGTACCAGACAACACGTTCATTTTCGTCTAGTTCATCGATCCGAATGCTGAAGGTGACCCTCCCGCCATTGAAGCGAAACTGCGCTATCGAACCTACGCTACTGCCTACAGTGCAATCACGCGTCCACCAGGCTTGCAACCCCCTTTCTTGGGAGATGGCATCGTAGACTACTGCTGGTGGAGCATCAATCAAAACTTCGTGTAAGATATCTGGCATGGTCGAATTATGCGGAGAAGGAATAGAACCGAACATCCGTTCCATTATGGGTGGAATTAAAGGTTTTTGCTGTAGGGAACCTAACGATCTCTCTGTTGATCGTGGATTGTAACAAAGGGTACAGTAGCCTACAATAGTTGATATCAGCAACCATTGCCAGTTTGATAGAATGTGACTGCTATGGTAGCACACGAAAATGGTTCATCAGAGCCAAAACCAACCACAGATTAAACTGATCTTACGTTTTTGAACTTGCGGAGATCGGCCTTTCCTGCGTCACCTGCGTTCGATTTCACGATTACCAAAGCAGTATTAGCTTAGCGCCTGTACAGTTCCTATAGAACAGTGGTATTACATGTGTATAAATAGACATCGGGCGCTTGCCTTGCCTCAGTTATTTGACAGGAGAAGGATGATGAAACCTCGTGCATTTTCGCTATTTTTGGTGGTTGCGGCTGGTGTCATGATAGTTATCAGTTTTGGTGTAGTAAAAGGGGATCCTCTGCGCAAGGATGGCTCCTTCTGGCTACCCTCATCACCCCAACCTGACATCTTTTTGCCTTTGACCGGCAATGCTATGAGTTTTCCACTATTGCCCCCTCAGCCAGAACCGGTCGAGCCTGCCCCTGCCCCTGGCCTTCCCCTGCACGACTTCAGAAGTAATAGTTTTGCAGGGCCAGCTCTCTGCGCTAATTGCCATTCAGATCTGAAGGATGAGACCGGCGCCGATGTGACCAACAGCACGCACTGGCGTTCGACTATGATGGCCAATGCAGCTCGAGATCCCTTGTATCTGGCCAAGGTTAGCACAGAGGTTAGGCGGAACCCGGAGGCGGGCGCTGAGATCGAGGCAACATGCTCGCGCTGCCACATGCCCATGGCTTATACGCAGGCCGTCGCTCAAGGACAGATGCCAAAGATGTTTGGAGAAGGCTTCCTCAACCCCGAAAATCAGTTTCATGACGCAGCCATGGATGGTGTCTCATGTGCGCTATGCCACCAGATACAGGCGGACGGCCTGGGAACAGACGCTTCCTTTGGAGGACGTTTTGTGGTCGATATGGCCACGCAGTTCCCTGACCGCGCTTTGTTTGGGCCCTATCCCGATCCTCCGAGCATGTTTGCGTCGATCATGCGAGCCGGGTCCGGCTACGCTCCCAAGCAGGGTGAATACATGCAAACGTCCAGCTTCTGCGCGACCTGCCACACCCTCTTCACAGCTTTTGCTGCCCCTGATGGAAAGAATGGACTGTTCCCGGAGCAGGTACCCTATCTGGAGTGGCAACATAGCAGTTACAGTCAGGATGAGGGGCATATGCCGCAGTGTGAGGACTGCC
>PIVW01000150.1 GCA_003353825.1 Chloroflexota bacterium | reverse complement strand
TTCAGGTAGACCGAAACGGGGGTCTCCAGGTCGGCGGGAATGGTGGTGCGCACGGGGACCTGGTATCCCACGCGGGTTTGATCGATATATTCGGTGCTTGTGGGCGAGATCATCGCGGCCTCCACTGGGTGAGTCTCTCAGGGAGCTGCGATCCGGCCGGGGGGAAACAAAAAACCCACCATCGGCACGGATGGCAGGTCTGGAGACGGTTGGGTTCGGTTTCAGCTAACTATCTATTGGGTGAACCTCCCGTGCGCAAACGCAGGCATCCGGACACTCATTTGAGTGCACCAAAGTCGCCAACCGGACCATCGGTCCTGGCTGGTTCCCGAGAAATCTCGGCAATTCGGGATGATTTGGCCTCTAGAGTCAGCCCACGCTATGTAGTAGCAGTTGAAGAACGTACCTACATCTCATCAGCAGTCCCAGATACGTTTCTAGGGCGGGCAGATGTAGCCATCACTGGTTCACATGATGCCACACCTATTGCACATGTCGTTGCTGAATCAGCACTCACCTATTCGCCAGTGGCTGTGCAAGTGCCCGTTCTCAACAGGATCACAGAGCGATATCTTGAGGTGCGAGATGCCGAACGAGGTTATGCGGTCACTGTGATCGAGATCCTCTCTCCGGGGAATAAGCGTTCCGGCAGCCGGGGGTATGTGGATTACCTTACAAAACGAGAAAGAAGTTTGGTTTCGATTACGAGTCTGGTGGAAATCGATCTTTTGCGTTCAGGGGAACCTCCACCTTTGCGTGGAGAAATTCCCGAAAGCGATTACCGCATTTTGGTCAGCCGGGGATGGCAGCGCCCACATGCCGATCTTTATCCCTTCGATGTGCAACATCCGATATCAGAGATCCCGATTCCTTTGCAGAAAGCTGATGAGGAACTCAAGCTAGATATCACAAGGCTCTTGCATGATCTCTACGATCGTGCAGTCTATAATTTGCGTATCGATTATACCAAGCCCCCTACACCATCTTTGGCAGATGAAGCAGTAAGATGGACTGATCAGCTGTTGACTGCCGCCGCACTATGCTAACCAATTCTTGTTTCCAACCCGCATCGACAATGCCCCAATCAACCACACGACTTACCAACATAGAAGTCGCCAGACAACTGCGCCTGATCGGCGATATCCTATTGATCGAAGGTGAAAACCGTTTTCGCGTTCTCGCTTTCAAAAACGCGGCGGAGAGCATCGAAAACGAAGGACAAGATATCAACGGTATCTACGCTGCCGGCGAACTGACAAAAATCCCAAATGTCGGGAAGGGCATCGCCGTAGATGTTGGCCAATTGCTAGATACTGGCCAGATCGAGTTTCTGGAAGAGTTGAAAAAAGAAGTGCCGCTTGGCGTTGTTGACATGATGCGCGTGCCTGATATGGGCCCCAAAAAAGCGGCCAGGCTCTGGCACGAGCTGGACATCACCAGCATCGAGGCGCTGAAAGCAGCGGCGCAGGCACAACAACTTCGTCCTCTAAAAGGTTTTGGCGCTAAATCAGAAGAGAAGATTCTCAAGGGCATCGCCTTGCTGGAACAAGGGAAAGATGAACGCATACCATTGGGGGTAGCTCGGCCGGCAGTGCTCGATCTAATAGCAGGCTTACGCTCGGGCTTGCCTGACGGCGTTGCAGCAAAGATCGAACCTGCCGGTAGTGTAAGGCGCTGGAAGGAGACCATCGGCGATCTCGATATCCTGGCTGTGAGTGAGGATACCGAGGCTCTGAGATCGGCATTTCAGGCGCTACCGCAAGTCGTGGATGTGGTCACGGCCGGTGTTACCAAGAATCGCGCGCGTCTGGCTAACGGCCTGGAATGCGATCTGCGGGTGGTGGAAGGCAAACACTGGGGTACAGCGCTTCAGTATTTCACCGGGAGCAAAGAGCACAATGTTGCGCTGCGCGAGATAGCTCTGAAACAGGGCTGGAGCCTGAACGAGTATGCGCTCACAGCCATCGGACGAGGTGATGTACCTGAAGGGGAAGAACGCTTTTTTCAAACAGAAGCAGCTTTGTACGAATTCTTGGGAATGGAGTGGATGCCGCCGGAATTGCGAGAAGATCGGGGTGAGATGCGGGCGGCAGGCGCAGGCACACTGCCCGATTTGTTGACACTGGACGATATTCAGGGCGAATTACATGGCCACAGCACCTGGAGCGATGGTACTGTCGGTATCGAGGGAATGGCCGAGAATGCCATGCGATTAGGGTATACCTACTGGTCGGTCTGTGATCACAGCGTGGGGTTGGGTATCGTGGGGGGGTTGGACGCAGAGCGGTTGAGCCAACAGGCGGCTGATATCAGACGACTGAACGAACGCTGGAAGGAAGATGGCGTCAACTTCCGCTTGCTTCGTGGCACAGAATTGGAAGTTTTGGCGGATGGTACGTTGGGATTAGCTGATGATGTCCTGGCCGATCTCGATGTCGTCGTAGCAAGCATCCACAGCAGTTTGCGCCAGGAGCGAGGCATCATCACCGAACGTTGTTTGACCGCCGTGCGCAACCCTCATGTCGATATCCTGGGCCATCCCACAGGGCGTCTACTTGGGCGGAGACCTCCCAGCGATCTCGATGTCGAACGGGTGTTACATGCCTGCGCTGAGACCGGAACCGTGGTAGAGATCAACGCCCACCCCTCCCGGCTGGATCTCAATGATGTCTACACACGGCGCGCAGTTGAGCTGGGCTGCAAGATCGCCATCAATACAGACGCCCATTCCATAGAAGATATGGATTTGATGACCTATGGCGTTCATACCGCCCGCCGCGCCTGGCTTACGCCCATTGATGTGATTAACACCCGACCAGTCGATGAGATGCTGGGGATGCTAAAGGATGGCAAAACTGAAGCGCTATAATGGCCTGGGAATGTGCTCAGTCTATTCGTGCTTGTTTAACATTCAGAGCATCATTGCTGAATGCGTGGCCAGTACAGGGCAGCCCATTCACCTCGTAGAATGACAGGTGTTTCCGTCAATGTCATATCCAAAATACCATCATCGGCGTAGAGAATGTCGATTTCGGGCCCCTGTTGACCACGTTTGGTAGGGACTGTTAGCGCTGTAAACTTCGAAGCCCGTACGGGTAGATGTACAGTGGTAGAGACGGGGACGTCGTGCGGGCCTTGGCCGATACCATCGTCATACCAGAGCACATAGACAGGCGAGCCTTCCAGCAGTAATTCAAAAGCTTCGACGCCATCCCCTAATCCTGCCAGTTGTCTTATCGCCGTATAACCGCTTAGCTGAGCCTGCGCCAACGCCAATGCCGGGATCACAGGGCGTTGCCCTGGCGCTACCAAGCCATCGGCCTGATCTAACATGCCCTGAAATGCGAGGTCACGCCTGCCAAGTGTAGGATTCTCCAAAAGGGGTCGGTCTTGTTCCAACCCTACGATGAGAGCATCGAAACCGCTCCAGGCAGCATAGACCCATTTCTTGACGCTCAGGCGTGCCTGTTCTGCCTGATACCATTGCTCGGTGGCGTCGTCTCTTTGTTGCAGATTGGCCCAGAGTGATTCACCACTGCCTGGAAACAGAGGATTGACCGAGAGTGATTGTGGGTCGGCTGTGAGTGCAGGAGCAGAGGTTGAGCCTGTGATCCACACCTCGAGTGGACGTCCCGCCAGTGTCGCTATCCAATCGGATAAAGTTGCGAGCCCTGTGTAATCGGCTGCACTGCTGACTGTTGCGATGTCATAGGCGTTTTCTGCTTGCAGGAGTTCGGCATAGGCAACGATAGCGCCACAAACGGCAGGATCGATATTTGTAACGATGTCCTCTAAACCTTCTGGCGTTGGAAACTGGTCCAGCAGATCCAGGCCAGGGATACTTGCCAGCAAGATCGTAGCTTGTGGTGATGCTCTGCGCGCCGCTTCTGCGGCTGCGTCAAGCAAAAAGAGGTAGTCAGAGACCGCCTGTTCAGGTGTTGCGCCCTGCCACCAGATGCCGGACACAGCATCGGTTTCGATCTGGTAGTAGCGTATCGGATCGACGCTACCATCCCCATCTGTATCGACCAGACCCCGATAGTCATCAACCCCATCGCCGTCATACCGTTCAACCACTGCCTCTACCCAGGCAGCATAGTCGGCACGGTATTCAACTCTTGGTGGCGTGGATGCGGCAGCGGCAGCCAAACCACCTTGAGGTGATACAGCACGTGCCCAGGTATTCCAGGCTCGCAAGACGATGACTAATTCGAAACCAGCCTGTTGATAAGTCTGGACGCGAGTATCCAAGGCCACGATCTCATCATCCCACTCATAGAAGTGAACGTCCTCTTGCGGCGGCTCTGGCTCTACAAATCCCCAACGCACATCATCCAACATGACCAGTTTCGCCCGTGATTGGCGCAGTGGCTCTGGTAAATCAAAGGGAAAGCGGCTGCTGGCATCGATGATACCCAATCTCAGCGTATCGCCCTGCAATCTGATTCCAGAAGGGTAGATGAGCGAAGAGAGTTCGCAGGGTGGGTAGGGAACGGAGCACCCCGCCAGTAGACCAGCCACAACAACCAAAGCCCATATCTTTCTCATGATTCGCATGACGGCAATCCTTTGTGTAGAGGCCAGAGAGAAACGGCGGCCGCTTAGCCCATTATCCTTCTGCATGGTTCCCCACGCTACTTCTGCTGATGTACCAATAAATGTCTGCTACTGTTGCTCTTTCGAGCAGAAGTGTGTACTGCGCCCGCCTACAACAATTCGGATTATAGGTGTACCGCAGGAAGGGCAAGGTTCGCCAGTACGTCGAAAAACCAGCAAACTATTTTGAAACTCACCGGTTGAGCCATCTGGGCGGCGGTAATCTCGCAATGTTGTGCCCATCTCAGATAGTGCCTGTTGGATCACCGCCTGTATTGCCTCGACCAATTGGTCCACCTCTGCGGCTGAAAGGGACCCACCTTGCCGCAAGGGGTGTAAGCGCGCCCGAAAGAGAGCTTCATCGGCGTAAATATTGCCAATACCGGCAACAAGACGCTGGTCCAAGAGGAGTGATTTGATCGGGGCAGTGCGTGCGGACAGGCTCTTTTGCAAGTGTGCAGCCGAAAAATCAGCGCTCAAGGGTTCGGGGCCAAGTTTGAATATTACCTCTTGCACATCTTCTACCAGATAGGCGCGGCCGAATTTACGCATGTCTTTGAATCGCCAATCTCGTCCGTCTGCCAGGTGGAAGACCAAACGGTCGTGCTTGTGATAGGGATCGGAGTTTGGGATCACACGCATCTCACCCGTCATACGCAAATGCATGACAAGCCAGCGCCCATCGTCTAGCCCGAACAACATATATTTACCCCGCCGATATGCTGATACCACCCGTCGGTTTTTCATCCAGGCAACGAATAGGGTTGTTTCGGGGCGATCTATCACGCCTTCCCACAACACCGACACGTCCATAATCGGCTGATCAATGATCTGTGGAAATAATGCGTCCAAGATCGTTTGTACTTCGGGTAGTTCCGGCATAAAGAGGATTCTAGAAGATCGCGCCAAATGCGTCAATCTTAAATATCGCGACATGGAACGAACTTCACTTTGTTGCCCATGCTCCCTGTGGTATTATTCACAGGATTGATGCAACCTTTCTCAAGCGATAGCAGCCATTTTATGATACCTGATAAAGCTAGTTTGGAGCGAGTGTCTCCGACGGCAGTGGTCGAGTCGAACCTGGGACGTGTTCTGGGGGATGATCTGGCGCTGGTGCGGCAACGTATGCAAAAGGCGATTCAGAGTGAGTATCCTTTTGTAGATAGTGTGCTGGCCGAGCATGTACACGACCACTATCCGCGCGCCATTATCGTGCTAAGTACAAGCCGTCTAGGGCATAGCCATGAGAGCAGCCGCATTGCACTGGCTGCAGCCATCGAAATGCTACATCTTGCGGTCAATGTGCATGACATCATCCCACGCGGTGCGGTGACCCTGAACAATCATGTTAGAGCTCTGTTGGGGACATCGATTTTGGTCGGGGATTATTGCTTTAGTCAGGCCTCGATATTGGCGGCTGAAACAGGGAACCCTGATGTGGTTGAATCCTTCTCAAATGCACTGGCTCAACTCTCTGAGCGCCGTGTCATCACCTTGCTAGAAACGCCTCAACAGCCTCACTCAGATGACGCCATTCTTTATGCGGCGGCAGCTGAATCTTCAGCCTTATTGGTGGGCTTGCCCTTGCCCATTCGTTATGCCCTTAAAGAGTCGGCAGCGGCCTTTGGCGAAGTTCTGACAGACTCCGAAACCTCACTTCCTGAGGCCTTTGCCAAGCTTGAAGGATTGATCAAAGATCGACCTTCGGCAAAGCCGTTAGCGAATTGGTTGCGTACACGTTTGCCGGTATAACGGGTCCGTAGACCGATAAAACAGTAGACTGGGATATGCCGGCAAAACGAATAGGGAGGCGTATTGCCCTGGTTTTCTGGTATTTCGGTTACCTGGTTTACAGATTGGCGTGGCGTTTAGTAAGGAATTTGGATCTACAGAGTCTATTCGTTTCATGCCGGACGCAATACAAAGAAACCTCTCACCACAGCGGGATTGTATTTCCCAACTGCGACAGGAGGTTTCCAACTACGTCGGTTGTATCGAAGATGTAGATCAGGCTGCGTCGTAGCCTGGCCCGGTTTCGAAGAAATCGTAGTTTGGCTGAATACCAGGCGTCAGGTCAATGACCTCGCCGCCGTCAGCGGTTACAGTTTCTTTGGTATCAGCGGGAACGTACTGCTGACCGGCCGCCAATTCAAACTCATCCGGCACATCTTCTTCTGGGAAAATCGCTTCAAACGGACATTCGGGCACGCAGGCGCCACAGTCGATACAGGTATCAGGATCGATGTAGTACCAGGGCCATTCGCTTTCAGGCTGGCCGGGGACGATGCATTCAACTGGGCACACTTCAACACAAGCGCCGTCGCGAAGGCATAGATTGGTGATAATATAGGTCATGTGTCTACTCCTTTTCGCCTATCACCTGTCATCATGACAATTCAACTATCATCAAATGCGGTGAACAGCGTAAACTGATAATTAGATTAGGATTACCTTGAGATTGTAATGGATACAACGGATGATTTGTAACAGATATTTCCATAGAGATCAAATCTGCACTGTGCCAGTATCATCGCAAGTCGATTCGGGCCAATTTGCGGAAGTATAACGCCAGTTTTGGCCGCCGTCCACCTACTAGCCTAAAATACATTCTCTTTTTAGTCTTAACCGGATTGGTTGGTCGATTGTCCCCTGGTGATACCAGCAATACCGAGGGTGATCTGACAAACGAGCAACACTTACATGAGTTTATCGGAAGACGATTTGGATAGCCTGATCCAACCATCTGCACTTATGAGGAGAATCATGACATGAGATATTTCGTAACCGGTGCAACGGGCTTCATTGGCGGACGTCTTGCTAAACGCTTGCTCGATAGTGGGCACGAGGTCGTCGTACTCGCACGTACACCTGCAAAGGCCAGTGAGTACGATCGCACCAAATGGCTGGCACATTATGAGATTGCCGAACCCATGATGAAAGCTGGGCTCCCACTTGTCATCGTCATGCCGGGCGTGGTTTATGGCCCCGACGACCGCAGCGATCTCGCCAATAGTTTTCGGGATTATCTTCAAGGAAACGTGCCGGTTCTTCCCCAACACACAGCCTATTGTTGGGCGCATGTCGACGATATTGTCAAAGGTCATATCCGGGCGATGGAGATCGGAAAACCTGGTGAAGCATATATTCTTGCGGGACCACACCACACCATGATCGAGGCCTTTAGGATGGCAGAACAGATTACCGGTGTCAAAGCGCCGAGGCTGCACATTCCCCCCGGCATGATGAAAGCGATGTCTGGTCTGATGGGTGTGGTGGGATCTATCGTAACGCTACCTCCAAGCTACACTGCCGAATCATTACGCGTGGTGGCGGGTACCACTTACCTGGGTAACAACAGAAAGGCAAAGAGGGAATTGGGACTCGATCCGCGGTCGCTGGGCGATGGGCTGCCTGAGGCCTTAGAAGCGATGATGGCAGAATTGGATATGAACGACTGACATCTTGCCACACACAACGTTTCTCTAAACTCAAAATCCCTACATGTCACCGACCATCGCTGTCATCGGTTCCATCGTCACCGACATTATCGTACGCACAGATCGCATTCCCAAAAGTGGCGAGAATATGCATGTGCCACGCATCGAGGTGATGACGGGAGGCAAGGCCGCCAACGCTGCCGTCGCCTTCACACGTTTGGGCGGGACCGCACATCTAATTGGGAATACGGGTGAAGACGATTTCGGTGGGAGCGCACGCGCAGCGCTTACCCGGGAAGGCGTCGATCTGACAGGCGTCGGTGTAGATCCAAAAACGCCAACCGGCTCCGGCATCCTCCTCAACGAGTCAAACGGCCAGACCGCTTTCATGATCTCGCCTGGGGCCAATCAGACTATGACGACAGCCCAACTCGAGGCCAGCCTACAGCCATTGCTCCCCATAATCGACGGCCTGCTCTTTAATTTCGAGGCGCCTGAAGCGTGTTTGCATCTGGCAGTGCATTTAGCCCGAGCGCAAGATATCCCCATCTTCGTCGATGCCGGCCCCGACCGACCTTACTCACCTGATCTCTGGCAGGATGCCACCATTCTCACACCTAACCAGCCGGAGACTGAAAGCATCGTAGGTTATGCTATCGATGACGATGATATGGTTATCAAGGCGGCGCGACAGCTACTCGAACAAGGTCCAAAAATAGTGGCGCTCAAACTTGGTGGGCGTGGGGCGCTACTGGCCACAGCCGAAGAGACCGCTATAATTCCTGCTGTTCCCATCGAAGCAGTCGACAGTGCCGGCGCCGGCGATGCCTTTACAGCGGGGCTCGTATTGGCGACGTTGCAGAGACGCCAACCACCTGATGCTGTGCTTTTTGCCAATGCTTGCGGCGCAGTCGCTGCGGGACGTTTCGGCACAATGCGGGCGATGCCGGGGATTGAGGAAGTACAAGCCCTGCTGAGGACTGGCAGCCCTCTGGGGCAGGTAGCAAGTAGCAGGTGCGAGTGCGGGTGCAGACAAGGTTGAACTTGCCACAAACATCGACAAGAAATCGTCGATCATTTTGCCTAAGTGCCTGCGATTATTCCAGACTTCGCTGGTATAAATGACTTGGCGTCGAAGTGATCACCTTGCCACCCCCTCACCTTGTCAGATAAGAGACCAAAAATCGACAATTTTTGGTAAGCGCCTAAAGCGAAACAGGTAGTGTCTTCAGGTTACCGATTTCAGGGCGCGATCAACACTGTTTGCGGGACTGACCTTGTATTGAACATCGGCAATGAAACCTGCTTCGTCGATCACGAAGTGGCTGCGGACGATGCCCATGTACTTACGGCCGTACATCGACTTCTCGGCCCAAACCCCGTACTGATCGGCAATGACATGATCTTCGTCAACTAGTAATCTGAAGGGAAGATCGTATTTGCTGATAAATTTCTGGTGGGAACTGACACCATCCGGACTCACGCCTAAAACGATGGCGTTGGCCTCTTCGATGACCTCGTAGTTGTCCCGAAATCCGCATGCCTGCTTCGTGCAGCCACTGGTATCATCTTTGGGATAAAAATAGAGAATGACACGTTTGCCTCTGTAGTCTGATAGCTTGACTGTTTCGCCCTGATCGCTTACGGATTCGAATTCGGGGGCAGTATCGCCGATATTTAGCGTTGCCATTGTAGTAAACACTCCATTTATTTGGTATAATTGAATTGAAATTGTAACGCGCGAACTGTCTTGACCTGATAAAATAGACATCACATTTCAGAAACGACGTTTTACAGACCAATAACCACAGTCTAGCCAGATTTTGTACTCAACTCAAGATATATTCTTCCAATTTCTATGCAAGGAGGCAAGTTATGTCAGGAAAATTCTACGAAGATATGGAAGTAGGCCAAATAATCAAACATAGCGCGGGGCGAACGATCACCGAAATGGATAACGTGCTATTTTCATCCTTGACGATGAATCCTCAACCCCTGCACCTGAATAAAGAGTTTGCAGCGCAGACGCAGTTTGGGCGGCGCATTGTCAATGGTATTTTTACCTTGGGATTGGCCGTCGGTATCACTGTACCCGAACTCACAGAGGGTACGATAGTGGCCAATCTCGCGTATGAGGCCATCCGACATCCCGAACCCATGTATCATGGCGACACCCTCTACATGGAAACGGAAATTATGCAAAAGCGCCTCTCTAAATCTGATTCGAGCCGGGGGGTCGTCCGGCGCAAACATGTGGGGTGTAATCAGGATGGCGTTGTCGTGATAGAGTTTACGAGGACGCTGCTATTTCTGCGCAGAAGCCCGAGCCGGGAGGTGATCTGATGCATCCACGTCGCGCCCTACTGTTTATACCCGGCGACAGCGAGCAAAATATCCAGAAGGCGACCTCTCTGGATGTCGATGGCGTCATCTTGGACCTGGAAGATGGCGTCGCCTGGAATCAGAAAGAAGGGGCGCGGGCGACAGTCGAGCAGACGTTGCTGGATCTCGATTTCGGGCGTAGTGAACGCGTGGTCCGAATCAATGCGATTGGGTCGGGTATGGAGGAGGCGGATCTGCAGAAGACCATCGCAGCCCGACCGGATGCTTATACTCTGCCCAAGGTGGAAACCCCGGCCCAACTCATCTGGTTGGATGATAAACTGAGTCGATATGAAGCAAAATATGAGTGGCAGCACGGTAGTATCCGTGTTATTGCCATCGTGGAAACCGCCCTGGGTATTATGAATTTGCGCGAGATCGCACAGGCCGGCACTCGCCTGGATGCGCTCATGTTCGGCGCCAAAGATCTGATTGGGGATATCGGGGGGATTCGCACTCGGGCGGGGCAAGAGGTTTTTTACGCCAGAAGCAAAGTCGTTACGACGGCGGCCGCCTTTAATTTGCAAGCGATCGACATGGTTTTCGTTGATTTGAATGATGTCGAGGGATTAGAGGTCGAGTGCAGACAGGCGGTGGAATTGGGCTACCAGGGCAAGATGGCCATCCACCCAAATCAGATACCGATCATTCAGAAGATTTTCACGCCCACAGCCGATCAGATTGCCGACGCCCGACGACTAATCGAGGCCTACAACGATTACCAAAGTCGGGGCAGCGGTGTTTTTACGCTCGACGGCAAAATGGTAGACGCGCCGATGCTAAAAGCGGCCGAGCATGTATTGGCCAAAGCACAGCAGGTCGAGTGATTTCGTGTAGACCGGTAGACCAGTACACCAGTACACCGGAAAACCAGGCCGACTCCGGCAGGCAACGTTTGTCCCGGTCTACCGGTCTACCGGTCTACCGGTTTACAGGTTTCCCGGCCTACCGGACAACATGATATGGCGGGCGCGGGGCAATGCCTGTAGGATATCTTTGATCGGTACCAAACGTCCTTCGTTAGGGCCAGTACCCCCTGACAGGGACCCCATACTCGATGGATAGTCTTGCTCGTGCAAAGCAAACCACTGGCGTGTCGCTCGAACCGGCAGACAAATAAGAGCGCCTGTACGTAAAAGGCAATAAAACAGCCAGTCCGCTTCTGAGTGCCATAGGCTATGGGCCTGACGCTTGGATGTGCCGCTTTCTTTTGAAGCGCCGCTTGCTATGGAAGCGCCGCTTGCTATGGAAGCGCCGCTTGCTATGGAAGCGCCGCTTGCTATGGAAGCGCCGCTTGCTATGGAAGCGCCGCTTG
>PIVW01000149.1 GCA_003353825.1 Chloroflexota bacterium | reverse complement strand
GCATATGGTTGATATGCGTCTCGAGAACGGCGATCAGGTCGTCATTCCCGAAAAGCGGTCCGTCGTCATCGTCACCGGAGAAGTCCTGGCGCCTCAGGCCATTGCGTGCGAAGCCGGCCGGATCGTCGACGCACTTATTAAACGCGCCGGCGGCTACGCCGACCGGGCCGACGACAGCCGAATCATCCTGCGGAAAACCAACGGCCAGGTTCTGATCGTCGACGCGAATGCCAGGGTCTCCGCCGAGGACGAAATGATCGTGCCCCCCAAGGTGGGGGTCAAGACATTCCGGTTCGCCAAGGACATAGTCCAGCTGATCTACCAGATCGCCTTCTCGACAGGGACGTTGCTGAGGGTGTTCTGACCTTCCCCAGGAATCCCGGACCAGTACGCTCTTCAGTTACGCGACCATGGCGGTCAACTCCGCGTAGGTCTGTGCCGGTGTCCTGTAGCCGGTGCCGATAGTCCTTGCAGGCATACTGGGCGCGCCGGTCTGAATGGTGGACAAGACTCTCGGCTTACCCACATCCCCACAGGCTCAACAACAACAAGGAAATCTGATATACAGGTATTTGGCGGCATGATCAGGATGCGGAATACACCTTAACTTCGCCGCCAAACTGTCCAACGATGTGGGACCACCTCACCGATATTACGGTGCCCAAGGAATTTCTCAATAGCTTAAGGATCAATAAGTGAACACCATATCCATTGCAGGTCGTGAAATTGGACCGACCACCCCGCCTCTTGTGATAGCTGAAATCGGGATTAATCACGGAGGGGACCTTAACGTTGCAAAGCAGATGGTAGCAGTTGCTAAGAGTGCTGGTTGTGAAATTGTGAAACATCAAACACATTTTGTTGATGATGAAATGACGGACGAGGCAAAAGATATTTTTCCGCCGAATGCGGAATCGTCCATCTGGGATGTTATGGCGAGTTGTTCGCTATCAAAAAGTGAGGAGTTGCAACTGAAGGAGTACGCCGAGTCTCTCGGTATGATTTATATCTCAACGCCATTTTCTAGGCTTGCCGCTGACTTTTTAGCCAATATTGACGTGCCTGCCTTCAAGATCGGTTCGGGAGAGGCAGATAATTTACCTTTGATTCGGCACATAGCAAAATTTGGTCGTCCAGTCATAATGTCGACTGGAATGCAGACCATCAAAACTCTGAAACGTAGTGTTGATATATTGGAAGATCGCAACGTCCCCTATGCCTTACTTGAGTGCACAAACCTGTACCCTTCTCCACCTGAAATCGTTTCATTGCAGGGGATTCAACAATTAAGAGACGCATTCCCCAAAGCCGTTATTGGTTTTTCAGATCATTCGATTGGTCCAACTATGGCACTTGCCTCTGTGGCTCTCGGGGCGTCAATAATTGAGCGCCACTTTACAGATGATAGATATCGCATCGGACCAGATATCAGATGTTCAATGGATCCATCGGAACTGAGATTTATAATTGACAGGGGCAAAGAGATACACTGTGCTGTGCACAATAAAAAGCAAAGATCTAACGCGGAGGAGGCAGTCTACAGATTCGCCAGAAGCAGTATCGTAGCTGATCGTGAGCTTCCTGCCGGACATGTCATTGACGAGAGCGACATTTGGGCTAGACGACCAGGAACAGGAGAAATTGCCGGATATGAATTCGACAACATTGTCGGTCGTCGGCTTTCAACCACAGTTGCAAAGAATCAGCAACTCAAATGGTCTGATTTCGAGGAATAATTTGTTGGAGACAAAAAAAATCTTGTTTATCACCGGCACCCGGGCGGATTACGGCAAGCTGAAATCTCTGATCAAAACGGTGGAAGCGCATCCGGATTTCGAGCCATATGTCTACGTCACCGGTATGCATATGCTCAAGCGCTATGGTTATACCGCCCAGGAAGTGATGAAAGATGGGTACAAAAACATCTACATGAATATCAACCAGCATGTGGGCGACAATATGGAGATCGTTCTGGCCAATACCGTCAAGGGCGTCTCCCATTACGTGCATGAGCTGCTGCCGGATATGCTGGTAATCCATGGTGACCGTATCGAGGCGCTGGCCAGTGCCATTGTTGGTGCGATGACCAACACCCTGGTGGCCCATATCGAAGGCGGTGAGCTGTCCGGTACCGTCGACGACTCCATACGTCACTCCATCTCCAAGATGGCCCATGTGCACTTTGTCTGTAACGAAGAGGCGCGCGAGCGCATCTACAAGATGGGCGAGTCAAAGGAGAGTATTTATGAGATCGGCTCGCCGGACTATGATCTGATGTTTAGCGCCGATCTGCCGGAACCGGCCGAAGTGCTGGACTACTATCAGATCCCGTTCGACGAGTTTGGCATTATTCTGTTCCATCCGGTCACCACCGACGCGGATAATTTTACCGGTTACGCCCGTGCGCTGGTGGATGCGGTCAACCGCAGCGGTCGCAATTTTATTGCTATCTACCCCAATAATGACGCTGGCAGTGATCATATTTTCGAAGCCTACGAACAGCTTGATGCCGAGCGGATAAAACTCTTCCCGTCGCTGTCGTTCGAACGCTTTATCGTGCTGCTCAAACATTGCCGCCTGATGCTGGGTAACTCCAGCGCCGGTGTCCGTGAAGCCCCCTGCTACGGTATCCCGAGCATCAATGTGGGTGACCGTCAGAACAAACGCTTCAAGCATATCAGCATTATTGATGTGGATTACGATATGCGGGCGATGCTGGAGGCGATCGAAGCCAACTGGGGCGGTGATTACTCCGACCACAAGGTGAGCTACTTCGGCAGTGGTGATTCTGCCGAAAGGTTTATTGCTTGTCTGGCAGAGAGGAAAGTCTGGAACACCTCCATTCAAAAGGTCATGTTTGATGACTGAGGTTGCACCGATTATGCCGTCGCTGCCAACAACCGAGTTGGCACTGATACCGGCCCGTGGCGGCACGAAGGGACTGTCGGGCAAGAACATTATCGATCTGGCCGGTAAACCGCTGATCGTACACACCATCGAAGCGGCCCGTCAGTCCGGTGCATTCGAGAAGGTGGTGGTCAGCACTGATGACCCGGCGATTGCCGAGGTCAGCCAGGCAGCAGGAGTCGAGGTGCTAATGCGTCCGGCCGAGCTGGCGCAGGACCACTCCAGCAGCTTGGATGTGATCGCACATGCACTGGCGGCGTTCGGGCTGGAGCTCGGCAGTTTCTGCCTACTGCAGCCTACCTCGCCGCTGCGCAATTCCGATCATATCCGTGAGGCGGCAGCACTGTTTCGTGACAGCGCGGTAACCTCGGTGATCAGTGCCAGGGAGCTGGAACACCACCCGCTGAAAAGCCTGATCCGTCAGCAGGATGGCAGCTATGCCCCGGTATGTCAGTTGAAAGACCTAGTCTCACCACGTCAGGCGTTGCCACAGGCGATCGCACCCAACGGTGCAATCTATCTCTGTGACACGGACCGCTTCCGAGCTACGGGTGGGCTGTTCTACCCGAATACCGTGTTTTATTTGATGTCTGCCCGGGATTCTGTGGATATTGATACCCGTGCTGATCTGGTACAGGCGGAAGCATACCTGTCGGCCAGGAAGTCTTTTGCATGAGCAAGCTGAACAAATTCCTCGAATCACCCCGACTGTTTTTTGAAGATGCCCGCAAGAAAGCAGCGGTGAAACTGGTTGATGCCATGAGTGATGACGACCTGAATCGTTTTGGCAAAGCATCCAATCCCCGCAGTAATGATCTGGTGCTGGCGCATAAACTGCTGGATTTTGAGCGTATTTTTCCGGTCAACAGCCTTCAGGGTGGCGATGCCGCACCCGGTCTGATGTTGTGGCCGTTTTTCCGTCATTTGTTTTGGGTGCGCTGTCGGGCCACCTATAAAGGCAAGAATGCGGCGACAGTTAATACCTCCAAGTTCTATATCTCCCGTGACTGGCGGCGACATTACCGTCAGCAGCTGCCGGTAAAAACGCTGGAGCAGCTGGAAACGGGCCAGTGCGACTTTCTGTTCTTTACCAATCTGCGTGGAACCGAGCAGACCCGCATTGATGGCCGGATCTACAACCGCATTACCGACCCGATCTATGAAGTGGCCCGCACTCTGGGCACGGCGAAAAAGGTCGAGGTGATCAAATCGATCGGTGAAATCAGGCCGCACCGGGAGCATGATGTCGAACTGGTATTGCCGCCGATACGGCGCACGATCGGCTATTCCGGTTTGACCGATTTCCCGAGGGATTTCTTTGACCGAGTGGACAAGCTGCTGCCTGAAGTGAAGTTTAGCAAGAAACACTATACCGATTGTATCGACTGGTTCTTCCATCAGCGGGATTTCTATACTCGGCTGCTGCCGCGCTACAACCCGAAAGTGGTGTTCTTTGTCGGCTTTGACTACCACTATGCACTTATCTGCGCGGCCAAAGCACTGGGCATTCAGACCGTTGATCTGCAGCATGGTGTGCAGGCGGGCTGGAGCCCGGTCTACAACCACTGGCAGGCGGTACCGCAGCAGGGCTATACCATGCTGCCGGATACTTTCTTGGTCTGGGGTGAATATGACGCAGGCAAGATCCGCGACACCTTCGGCCATGACCCGCAGCGCTGTGGCGTACGGGCACTGGTGGGCGGCTTCCCCTGGCTGGATCGTCAGCAGGACTTAATTAATGAGAAGTTACCGGAGTCGTTGCAGGCCCTGGTGGACAACCGTCAGTACGAAGATGGCAGGCAGATCGGCCTGCTGACCCTGCAGGATCAGACCGTCTTCCCGCCACTGTTCGAGCAGATTATCAAGCAGACCTCGGACCGCATTGCGTGGCTGATCAAACGCCATCCCAAACATCAGAGCATCGACCTCTCAGCCGCCAAGGGTAAAGCCCTTTATGGCAAGGCATTCGACTGCGTCAACCTCCTAACCCTGATCGGCGCGGTCGATATTCACCTGACCGAATGTTCAACGGCGGTGATTGAAGCGGACTATTTTGGTGTTCCCAGTGTGGTAACGGGGGAACAGAGCATTCTTAACTACAGCGACTTTATTGAGCAGGGAACGGTTCACCACGTCGAAAGCGCCGAAACATTCAGCGAACGACTGGACAGCATACTGGCTACCGGAAGGGAGTCTCGTATGGGGGTCGTGGATAACAGCACCCTGGAGGGGGCTCTGCGCGATTTGCTGGAGAAACACAGTGACTGATTTCAGACAACAGGTGATCAACGCCATCAACAATATTGCCATGCAGGTGGAAGGCCTAAACGGCGTCGAGATCGGCCCGGACCTGCGGGTACTGGGCGAAGACAGCCCGTTTGATTCTTTTGCAATGCTGCTGCTACTGGTTGAACTGGAACAGAACCTGGATCCTGACCTACTGGCCGGACGCTCGCTGGTGGAGTGGTTTTCGACACTGGACTTTGTCAACAGCACCGAGATGAGCCTGCAGCAGTTTGTCGACCTGCTGTTCAACGACTACTTGAAGGACCGATAGCAGTGAAGATCATTGCTGATTTCAATGCCACGGGGCTGGAGCGCATCGTCGCTAGCCTGAACCCGGCGCTGCAGATGGAGTCTCAGCCTTACGGTCAGTCGATGCAGTCGATCTACGGCTGTATCGAACAGGGCCATGATGACGTTGTTTTCCTGTGGCTGAACTTTGCCAGCCTGTCTCAGAGCTATGCTGCAGCGCTGAATTTTGAGCGCTACGACCGCGCCCAGCTCAGTGCCGACCTGGAAAGCTATATCGGCCTGATTGCTCAACTGGCCGGGCGCTGTAAAGGGGTGATCGTTGCCAACTTCGTGATGCCCGCTCATATGCAAGGCAGTGGTCTGAGCAACCTGTCCGAAGACAACCCCGGCTTCCTGCTGGCGGAGTTGAACCTGAAGCTCTACAAGGCGGTTTCGGCGTTGGGTAATGGCTGGTGTCTGGAACAGACCCGCTGGTTCCAAAGCGACAACCACTACAACGGAAAGCTCTATCATGCGGGCAAGGTCCCGTTCAGCCAGAACGTATTCCGCGCCGCAGCCGATGACCTGCTGGCCGCTGTTGAAGCGATTCAGGGCCGCAGCCGCAAGCTGCTGGTGCTGGACTTGGATAACACCCTCTGGGGCGGTATCCTGGGCGATGATGGTCGGGAGAACCTCAAGCTGGGTACGCCTGGCGCTGTGGGTGAAGCCTTTGCCCAGTTCCAAAAAGAGATTCGGGCGCTAAAAAACCGCGGTATCGCGCTCGCCATCGCCAGCAAAAATTACGAAGATAACGCCCTGGATGCGATCGGCAACCACCCGGAGATGCAACTGAAAGTGGAGGATTTCTCCGCTTGGCGGATCAACTGGAAGGATAAGGCGGCCAATATCCTGGCCATTACCAATGAGCTGAACCTGGGCCTGCAATCAGTGGTGTTTATTGACGACAACCCGGCCGAGCGTGGCCGGGTTGCCGAAGCGCTGCCGGAGGTACTGGTACCGGAGTGGCCGGAAGACCCCTGTGAGTATGTCACTGCCCTGCGCAAACTGACCTGCTTCTCGGTGGCCAGTCTGTCCGACGAAGACCGCCTGAAAACCGAGATGTTCCTGCAGGAGAAGCAGCGCAACGCGCTGAAAGCCAATATCACCGACAAGCGTGAATGGCTGGCCTCCATGCAGATGAAGCTGACGCTGGAAACCGTCAACAGCGATAACGTCATCCGTATCGTGCAGCTGCTGAACAAGACCAACCAATTCAACCTGCGCACCCGCCGTCTGACTCAGGGCGAACTGGAACACTGGCTGGAGGCTGGCAACCAGCTGTTTGCCTTCCGCGTTGCCGATCGCTTTGGTGATATGGGCCTGACCGGTCTGGTGGGACTGAGTGTCAGCGAAGGCCAGGTGGAGCTTACCGACTTTATCCTCAGTTGTCGGGTGATGGGCCGCGATATCGAGCAGGCAATGCTGGACAGCGCCATCCGTTATGCACCATTGATCGGTGTTGACCAGGTGCAGGTGCACTACCAGCAAACCGCCAAGAATCGTCCGGTATTCGAGTTCATGAAACGCGAAGGCATCATCACGGATGATCACTTCAGTGGCGTAGCCACTGCCGAAGCCTGCCAGTTTGATCTGAGTTTCTTTGAGATAGAGGACCTGCGCCATACTGATCACTGAATGTACCCGTGATGATCTGCCCGCGTTGATGGCCTTTATCGATCGGCACTGGCGTCAGGGCCATATCCTGGCCCGTGAACGGGCGGTGCTGGACTGGTACTACGGCACACCGCAGGGCTGTAACTTCCTGCTGGCCCGGCGTGACGGCGAGATCTTTGCCGTGCTGGGCTATATTGACGCCGATCGCTTTTATTATCCACAGCCGCCGGAGCAATCCGAGCTCTGGTTGGCGTTGTGGAAAGTGCGCGACGCCACCGGTGTGCCGGGGCTGGGCCTACGGCTGATTCTGGAACTGAAAAAGCGTTATCCACAGCGGCCGATCGCGGTGCTGGGGCTGAGCGAAGCGGCCAGCAGGATTTATAGCCTGCTGCGCTACCAAGTGAAAACGCTGGATCAGCTGTTTATCCACAACCGCCATCTCAACAGCTACCGGTTGCTGCGCGGCTGTCTGCCGGTCTACCGCTGTCAGCCGTTCGGCGGTGAAGTGCGGCTGGTAGAGGATGTCGAGCAGCTGCGCGACGATGCGCAGCAGATCCGCGACTGCCGTCAGCGTGGTGTAGAGTATTTTATCCACCGCTACCTGTGCAACCCCTTCAACCGCTATCAGCTGTTCCGTATCGAACTGGACGGTCAGCTTGGTTATGCCATTGGCCGGGTGATGAGTGCCGAAGGCGGAAGCGCCCTGCGACTGGTGGATATCTATGGCCAGTTGCCGTTGCTGGGCCAGGCCTTGGCTTGGTTTGAGCAGCACCTACAGCGTCAGGGGCTGGAATATATGGACCTCTACCTGTACAGCGACCAAAATACCCTGTTGCAGGAATACGGTTTTATCAACCGTGCTGCCGACGTGATTGTACCGAACTACTTCGAACCCTTTGTGGCGCAAAACGTCGGCCTTCAATGTGCCATGGAGAACGGATTTATCGGGCCGGTATTCAAAGCAGATGGTGACCAGGAACGTCCGAACCGGGGGAACTGATGGCCTGCAAATCCGTAATGTACCACTACGTGCGGCCCACCAACCCGGCCCAGCCGCACCTGTTCCACCTCAATCTGGACGACTTCCGTCGCCAACTGGATTACTTCGAACAGACCTTCGGCATTGTCAGCCAGGCGCAGTGGCAAGCTGCGCTGGCAGACCCGCAAGCACTGCCGGAAGGCGTGATTCTGACCTTCGATGACGGACTGATCGATTGCTATCAGCATGTCTGGCCGGAGCTCAGCGCCCGTGGCCTCTGGGGGATATTCTATGTCTCCAGCGCTACCCTGCAGGCGCAGATGCTGCTCAGTGTGCACCGGGTGCACTACCTGCTGGGCCGCTTCGGCGGTACCCGAGTACTGAATGTGCTGGAACGGCTGCTGGATGACAGTCTCTTTATTGATGGTTTCTATGAACAGCTCAAGGCCGCGCCCTACGCCATGCAGTCGATGGATGAACACTCGCTACGGGTCAAAAAGATCGTCAACTACGCCCTGAAGCCGGAATGCAAGGATGCCGTGCTCGGCCAGCTATTCCATCAGTTGGCGGGAGATGAAAGCGCCATGGCACCGCAGTTCTATATGAGCCGCGCTCAGATACGCGAGATGGCCGACGATGGTTTTACCTTTGGTGCTCATGGGAAAAGCCATAACCTGCTGACCAAATTCAGCGGTGCGGATCTTACCCGCGAGGTTACCGGTTCCATCCAGATGCTTAACGGCGTTCTAGCGCAGCCATCCAATACCTTCTGTTACCCCTATGGTGGGCCGGACTCCTGGAATGATCAGGTGTTGGCAGAGCTGCAGCAGCAGACTATCCGCTACGGCTTCTGTGTCGAATCAGCGTATATTACGGCTGCTGATCTGCAGCAACGCTCGCTCTGGCTGCCCCGCTATGACTGTAACGAGTTTCCCCACGGCAAGGCACGCATCGCGCAATGAGTCAGTCACAACCATACAAGGTAGTGTTTATCGTTGCCCATGATGCCTACCTGAAAGGGGCCCGCAATATCTGCACATTGCTGGAACAGCAGAAAAGGGTTGATGTGCGCTGCTTTACCACCTCCAGATGGCTGGTGGCGCAGGGACTGAGCTGGCTGGAGATGGACCGGGCGGGCCGGATGGAGGCTCTGCAGCAGGCTGACCTGATCTTTGCAGGCCTGGGCGGGCGTGATCTGAACCGGCTTATCCACAGCCTGAGAGGGCCCGAGGCAGCCGAAGCGGCTGTCGGGCACAGTCCGCTGATTGTCGGCTATTTTCCCGGTGTGCTGCATCTGCACATCTTCGAGTCGCTGGCCTCCCGTCTGCGTTGCGACCGGGTCCTGCTTAGCTGCGAGCGGGATTACCGACTCTATCGTCACTTGGCACTGGCCACTATTGGTGAAAATAACGGCCTGCTGCTGGGCGCGCCCTGGATTGGCCAGCCACCACATCAAGACCAACGCTGCGATATCGACCTGCTGTTTGTAGAGCAGTCAGTCGTACCAGAGAGCCACGCGGAGCGTACTCGGCTGGTTGAGCATCTGGCCCGGCTGGCCCGCCAGCACCCGGACTGGCGCATTGTCGTTGCCTTGCGGGCCCGTAAAGGGGAAGCCAGTTCCCATCAGCTGGAATACTGTCTGGAAGATGTCAGTCAACAGCTCGACAGTAGCTCTCCGCGGCTGGAATTTGTGCTGGGTGATATCGACCAACTGCTGACCCGTGCCCGTCGGGTGGCAACCATCTCTTCCTCGGTAGCCTTTACTAGTCTGGCTTGGCGCAAACCGACACTGTTTATCAGTGACCTGGGCGTCAGGGAGTGCTGGGGGAATGACCTGTTTCAACACTCCGGCTATATGACGTCACTGTATCAGGCCTGCCATCATGGTGTCAGTATTAACCGCTGGTATCAACAGTTCATTCAGCTGCCACAGCCATCAGTGATCGCTGGGCTGTGCGGCACCGTCCCATCAGCCGTCGGCAAGGCGATTCCGGGTATCCGCGCCAGCAATCTGCGGTTGCTCTGGCTGGTGCTGATGTTCTGCCTAAAGAACCGGAAAAAACCGCTACCCGATATCTGCAGGCTGATGTGTACCATCGGCAATATCAACAGCCGTATCTACAATGGGGTAGAGTAAATGCACGTGGCTGGAAACACTGATTCTTTCTATTTCATGCCCTGCATCGAGTCCGACCAGCTGCTGATTGTTTTCAGTGGTGCCGGGAGTAAACGCAGGTTCACCGGCTTCAAGCTGCTGAAAGACTACCCAATCAACCGGCTGTTTATTCTTGATAAAACCCGCAGTTGGTATCAGAACCCGGTGGCGGGCCAATGGCAGAATATCGACGGTATGGTGGAGCGGATTCGCACCGTGGCAGACCGTTTCAAACCCAACAATATTATCTGTATGGGCGGCTCCATGGGTGGTTATGCCGCCATGGTAACCGCCGCAAAACTGCGCGCAGGACGGGCGTTGCTGTTTTCGCCTCAGACCGTGCTGGATCACCGTCTGCCCAACAACCCCCCGGCACATATAAAGCCGCGTTATGCCGATGCCTTCAGCCTGCTGGTACAGAGCCCGGATACCCAGGTAAAAATCTATGTGGGTACCGAAGATGAGGCAGACCTCTATAACGTTTCGCCAGCCCAGCGTTACCGTGGTTTTGATATTGAATTTATCTACGGCGCCCCCCATAACCTGATGGTTTTTCTGTTTCAGCGCAATATGTTGCTGGAGTTGATCAGCAGTTATCTGGAAAACCGTCAGCCCCGTATCCTGTACCCGGAATTCAATCTGCTGGATCGCCGTGATCTGTACCGGAATATCTGCGACTTTGTGCGGGGCCTCTATTTCGACGAGTCTGATTATCAGTCCCTGAACAGCCTATTGGATACGCTGCCCCCGGGTTGGCCTGCGGTCTATCACTGGCGGGGTAAACTGCACGCAAAATTCGGTGACCATATTAAGGCTGTTGAACAGTTCGAGCAGGCGGTTGCGCTAAATGATAAGGACGATGATGCGATCTTCAAGAATCTGGGACTGTCGGCCATTCAGACCCGCGAATATAAAAAGGCCGAGCAAGCGTTCCGCAAGGCAGATGAGATCTCCCAGACCCCGTCACCGATGTACCTGTCCAAACTGGGCGCTACCCTGATGCTGCAGAAACACTATGACGAAGCGATTGCCATGCAGCATCAGGCGCTGGAAGCGAACCCAACACATGCTCCGGCCTACTATCAGCTGGGCCTAGTCATGAATATCACCGGTCGTTATGAGGAAGCGGTGCCCATGTTTGAGCGAGCGATCACCCTTGGTGACCAGAATCCCAAACTGCAAAAACACTTTAAAACTGCAAAAACCAAATCCACAACTACTACATAAGTCTCACTTTTGGAAGAGAAAAACAAAAAATTATCGGTCATTTCTCCAGAGGGCTAAATAAAAGGCCTTGCTTGAGTGAGCTGGTCCCATATCGTTGGACAGTTTGGCGGTAAAATTAAGGTGTATCCCGCTTCCTGATCATGCCGCTAAACTGTCCAACAATCCAGGACTACCTCAACCATCTCATGCTGTCCGATTTTTTAAGGATCTATTGGTGTGCCAAGCCATAAAATCTTCGTTCCACGTTCCAGTCGCGGGCTTTGGAGACAGAAAAGGCATT
>PIVW01001392.1 GCA_003353825.1 Chloroflexota bacterium | reverse complement strand
AACGGCCACACCTTCCTCCCCCGCGCCCAGACCGGGTGTGGCCGGGGCGCGGCGCCCGGATCTTTTTGGGCGCCGCGCCTAACCTCAATTTCTTTATCAGCAATTGGAATATTTCATGGCCGCAGTTCTAAATGTTGCGCCGGGCAGCGAACCTGTGTCGCTCGCCCTGGCTAAGACCTATCTGCGCGTTGACGGGAACGATGAAGACAACCTCATAAACGCCCTGATCTCCACAGCCCGGATGCACACAGAATCTTTGATAGATCAAAAACTTATATCGCAAAACTGGTCCATATTCTGCGATAATTGGCCGGATAACTCAGAGTTCCGCTTGTCCTTGGCTCCCATCATAAGCGTGGATGAGGTGCTGGTCTATGGGCAGGACGATGTGTCTTCTACTGTTAGTTCGAACTACTACTACGCAGATACAGCCTTACGCCCTGCCCGGCTTGTGCTTCGTACCGGATGCTCATGGCCTGCGCCGGGCCGTGCGGCCAATGGCGTGGAAGTAAAGGTGACGGCTGGCTACGGGACAACCGAGAATGATGTGCCCAAACCGTTGCGGATAGCCATTTTGCAGCTTATGGCCCACTGGTTTGAGAATCGTGAACCCATAGCTGTGGCAGATAACGCCATGGTCGTTCCGCAAACGGTTGCCGCCTTGCTTGCCCCCTACCGCCGGA
>PIVW01000148.1 GCA_003353825.1 Chloroflexota bacterium | reverse complement strand
AGGGCCGTAGGGTGACGCAGCCTGTTTGCCTGTTGCCTGTTGCCTGTTGCCTGTTGCCTGTTGCCTGTTGCCTGTTGCCTGTTGCCTGTTGCATAGTGTAATTTAGGTGACGTTGATCCCCGACTTCCGACCTACGATCCTATGACTACCTACGATGCAATTGTCATCGGCGCCGGATATATCGGCTGCAGCGTTGCTTATCATCTAACAAATGCTGGCCTGACAACGGCCTTGTTAGATCAGGGTGGCATTGCGGCAGGAGCTTCGCGCGCGAATTATGGTAATATCCAGGTTCAGGACGCTGAACTGGAGCACAGTTTGCCGATGATCACCGCCGCTTACAGGTGCTTTGCTGCGCTTGAAGAGGAACTGGATTGCCGGGTTGGTATGCGGACGTTGGGCGGCCTATTACTGATTGAGACCGAATCGCAGTGGGAGACGATGGCGTCCAGGCTGCCCCAATTACACGCTGCCGGTATTCATGCAGAATTGGTGCCCTCCGCGCGACTACCTGAACTCGAACCCCTTCTGGACCCACGGTCGCTTGTGGGTGCATGCTATCATGAACATGAAGGGCAAGTCTATCCCTTTTCGCTCACCTCAGCCTACGTTCGGCGTGGTGTCGAGCAGGGCTTGAGTCTTCATCTCAATACCAAGCTGAAGGGTATCGGCACGCGTAGCGGTCGCATCCATCACCTAGATACGAGCGCAGGCGCCTTCGATACAGCAGTCGTTGTGTTGTGTACGGGCGCCTGGACCATGCCTTTGGGGCCATTGCTAGGTCATACATGGCCCATTCCACACGTGCATGGACAAGCGCTGGTCACCGAGTCTGTTCCCGGCCTACGCCTGCAAAATCACATCGCCTCGGCCGCTTTTTTCGAGGATATGCACGAGGACGATGCCGGCGTCGAGCATGCCGTACTCGCGATCTCACAGACCGCCGAGGGTCATTTTCTGTTGGGCGAGGCTGCCAAAAACACCAGCGATCGGGGCTCAGAGGCAACGCCAGACGCCCAGGCAGCAATCGCTAAACTGGTTGGGCACTATTTCCCGACGCTCAAAAACCTACGCGTGTTAAGGGGATGGGGAGCGCCAGTCGCCTATACCAATGACGGACTACCCTATCTCGGTCCCGTATCCGATATCGAAGGCTTGATCTTGGCCACCGCCTTCAAGTCGACGGCCATTGTCACGCCGCTGGTCGGGCGCACCATTGCCCAGCTTGTGATAGATAGATGCACTGATCTCGATATCACTCCCTTCTCGCCAGACCGTGTACTAGCACATGTCCACTAACAGCTACGACGTCATTATCATCGGTGGGGGCATCGCTGGCCTGGCGATCGCCTACCAGGTAGCGCGCCATAATGCCAGTGTACTTTTGCTTGAGGCCGACACACTAGGCAGTGGGACATCAGGCGCTTGTGCCGGTCGAGCCCAAGTATCGGAGGGACCTCGGGGCAAACACATGGACGTGGTACTGGAGGGCCTGACAAAACTGGAAGGATTAGAAGAGGAGTTGGGATATGAGTTCGAGTGGAGAAGGCTGGGCAACCTCATATTGATCGAGCATGATCATCACTGGCAGTCTTGGTGCGACCAGATTGCCTATCTCAAAGACCGAGGAGTCCCGGCCGATATTTTGGACCCGGCCGATCTGGTCGAAATCGAACCTCTGCTGAAAACTGACCGCTTTCGAGGCGCTGCCTGGTGCCTGGAAGGACACCTCAATCCCTTCAAGTTCATGCGAGCATACGCCAACGCCGCTCGCCAGCATGGCGTTGATCTACGCCAGCGTATCCCAGCCACCGGCTTCACGCGCAAAGGGGGCCGTATTGTAGCGGTGCAGACACCACAGGATAACTTCTCCGCCCAAACTGTCGTCATTACCGCCGGCGCCTGGACCAAAAAACTCTTGGCGAGTGCTGGCCTGCATCTCCCTATCCAGTTCACACATGCCGAAGCGATAATCAGCGAGTCCCTGCCTCCGATCCTGAATAACCATATCGGTCTGGCCGACTTCTACGAGACGATCCACAACGCTACTCGGGCGGTGTCGATTGGCTTGGCTCAGCAGCAGAGCGGTGCGATACTCATTACCGAAGCTGTGGCACAAATGCCCGATATCCACAGGGCCAACAGTCATTGGGGCATCTCAGATATTGCCCGTGATCTATTGGCACTGTTCCCAATGCTGGCAGATGTTCGCCTCATTCGCGGCTGGGCCGCGCCCAGCCCTTTTCTCCCTGATGAGCAGCCCGCCATCGGCTGGTTGGCAGGTGTGGATAACTGTTTTGTCGCCACCTGCTTCCACCTAACCATCACAACCATTCCCGTACTGAGTGAGCGAATGGCGGCCATGATCTCACAAGAGCGCAATGATGCTTATCTATCTACATTTTCTCCCACTCGATTTCAACGAGAAGTTGCCGCCGATTAGGACTTCGATATATGCAATCCAAATCACAAAGAATCGATCCGCCGATAGACAGGCGTGGTAACGCCGTGCATATGATGATGAACGGTGATGAGGTCGTAGCCTATGAAGGCGAGACAGTAGCGACAATGCTACTGGCGGTGGGTCGACGTACCTTCCGGTCAGCGCCCAATAGTGGTGAGCCTCGCGGCCTCTTCTGTAATATGGGCGTCTGTTACGACTGTCTGGTAACGGTGGATGGCGTAAGCAATGTGCGCGCCTGTAGAACGGCGGTTCGGGAGGGTATGCGGGTGGAGATCGGAGGTCGGAAATCAGAGGTCGGAGGTTGGAGGTCGGAGGTCGGAGATCGGAGGTCGGAACGTCGATCTTCCTCGATTGACGTTGAATTGGTTGTGGTGGGAGCGGGACCGGCGGGCATGGAGGCGGCGTTGGTGGCGGCTGAAGCTGGGGTTCAGGTTGTTCTTGTCGACAGTTACACTCGTCCCGGTGGCCAATATTATAAACAACCGCCGCCAGCATTTCAGATATCCAAGGCTGATCGTCGGCATGGCGATGCCTCCAATCTCTTTCAGAGACTAGAGGACAGTGCTCACCTTCAGGTATTTTCTGAGACATTGGTCTGGGGTGCATTTCCGGGAGAGGAGGGTGGATGGATATTAGCCCTGCACGGTCCCTGTGCCCCTTATCGACTCCACACCCACAAACTTATCCTCGCCACAGGAGCCTATGATCGCCCCGTCGCCTTCCCCGGTTGGACCCTGCCCGGAGTTCTCACTGCCGGCGCTGCACAGACATTGATCAAAAGTCAGGGCATTGTTCCCGGACGGCGATTTGTGTTGGCAGGCAGCGGCCCCCTGCAACTGATCGTGGCTGCCGGACTGGTAGAGGTGGGCGCCGAGGTTGTGGCTGTGCTCGAAGGCTCGACCTTGTCCAACTCTATAAACCTCAACACGATTCGGGCTGCTTGGGGTCAATGGTCGCGCATAGAGGAAGGTCGAAGGGCTGTGCTGAACTTACGGCGCGCAGGCGTGCCCATGCGCTTTGGTTGGGCGATGACAGCTGCCCGCGGGCCGTCCGAAGTAGAGGCGGTGGATATTGCCAAGCTGGATGACGGCTGGCATGCGCAGGCTGATACAGTCGAGACCCTCAAAGCAGATAGCCTGATCTTGGGCTATGGCTTTCTGCCAAACACAGCGCTCACACGGCTGTTAGCTTGCCAACACGAGCTTGTCCAGAACAGGGGCGGTTGGGTGCCAATGCGTGACGACCGCATGCAGACCTCTCTCCCCGGCGTATACGCTGTGGGCGATGGCGCCGGCATCGGTGGGGCATCCCTGGCGCGGCTGGAAGGCCGAATGGCGGGCTTAGATGTTGCCAGTCAACTGGGTCGGCTACCCCGCGAGTCTGTGCAGTCGGCAACCAATGCCCTTCGACCGGCGCTGATCCCTGAATATCGCTTCGCCGAAATGCTTGGCCGCCTCTTTACCCCAGGCCCTGGACTCTATGATTTAGCAAAAGAAGAGACATACATCTGCCGCTGTGAAGAAGTGAGCTTGGGCGATATTCGCCATGTTCAGGCATTGGGCTGCAACACACTCAATGAAATAAAGGGGCTCACTCGCGCGGGTATGGGTAACTGCCAGGGTCGTAGTTGTGGTGAATTGCTGTCCCGATCGCTTTTGAATTCGGCACTGCCCCGGGCGGGATATGATATGCAATTGCAAAGAATGGGTGCGTTGAATGTACGCCCACCAATCCATCCCCTAACGGTGAAAGAACTGGCTGAGAGCGCCACTTGAACAAAGATACCAGAGAGGTTCAATAGGATTTCATGTGGTACTAGAAGGATACGTGTTGCGTGTTGCGTGTTGCGTGTTGCGTGTTGCGTGTTGCGTGTTGCGTGTTGCGTGTTGCGTGTTGCGTGTTGCGTGTTGCGTGTTGCGTGTGCTAACGAACCACGCCTTTCTAACAGAAGCACGCAAATTCCGAAAGAGCCGCCAAAGCATATAGTTGTCCATCAGTTACTGAATTCTCAACTCACAGTATCATAGCTTACGATCTACTTCGCTGCTATAATAATGAAAATATCCCGCGGACAATGGATGATTCCCAATGGAAAAACTGACCAGACATTCAATTCACCAATTCAGCGGCCACATCGCTGGCCAACACCATGCCATGGCCGGGGCAACCATCGCAGCTTCGGCAGCTTTGGCGTGCAGCCTGGGCGAAGCGTGTGCAGGTATTAACGCCGAGAAATTAGAGGATGAAGATGAGCGTAGAGAAGCTCGAGACCTTGCAGCACGATTGGCCATCACCCGCCGCAGATTGCTGGAACTGTGCGACCAAGATGGCGAGGCCATTACAGCTTTCGCCGCCATGCGAGAAGCGGGGCGCGAACTCAAAGGACAGGAACAACTTTGCGCAATGCCGGTAGAAATCGGACAGTTGGCAGTAGAAGTGGCATGGCAACTGCAGGCGTTCCGCCTCATCATCCAGACGGCTGAAGATGACTTAGAGATGGCGATCAGGTTGCTCGACGGCGCCGTCCGTGCCTCGACCCTTTTACTGGATTCGAACCTGCGCATCTGGCCCGACCCTGTGTTGTTAGCGAGATTCGAGCCGAAACTGGCAGGGATGATCACACAGCTAGACCGTTTACAAGCGGTTGACCGAGTTCGCTAATCTGACTTCGTCTTCATTCACTCAAAGAGGTTGACTTTGTGACACAGTACAAAACCGTCTTTACCACCGAACGTGGCCATCGCCACCAACAGAACGCACTCGGCGCAGCACCAGACATCCTTGACATCACCATACTCAGACAACCTGAGCGTGATACCCTCGTGGCGGCCCTGGAACATGCCAGCTACTTTATCTCCGAACGAGTTGGCACGATCGATGCGGACATGATCCAGGCTGCCCCCAAATTAAAACTCATCCTGCGTCTGGGCTCCCTAACCTACGACATTGACGTACAAGCTGCCAAACAAGCGGGTGTCATCGTCTGTCGGTGGCCTGTCGGTAGTGTGATCCGAGTGGCTGAGCATCTTGTCATGCAAATGCTGGCGCTGAGCAAAAGACTACGAGAAACTGAAGCGATCGCACTGGCAGCCGGCGGCGAATGGGGTGAAAGCAAGCGCACAGATGAGGACACCTTTGCTTACAACTGGTCCCAGCGCACGAATGTACAAGGGCTGTGGCAAAAAACCATTGGCATCATGGGCTTTGGCGAGATCGGAGCTGAGCTGGCCCGCCGTTTGCAGGGTTGGGATGCCAACGTGCTCTACAGCAAACGCCGCAGATTACCGGCAGAGGTTGAGGCGGAATTGGATATTGACTACGTTGATGAAGACACCCTCTTCGGTCAAAGTGACATTGTGGCTATGTTATTGCCTTACTTCCCACAAACCGACCTCCTGATCGATGCCACCTATTTCAGCCGTATGAAAGAGGGTGCGTGTGTTGTGAGCTGTGGCAGCGGCAGTGTGTTAAACGAAGCCGATCTGGCTACTGCGCTGCGCTCAGGGAAACTGGCCGGTGCTGCGCTCGACACCTTCGAGTGGGAACCGATCCGCCCTGACAATCCCTTAATTCCCTTGGCTGAAGCCGGCGCTAATGTGCTGCTCACCCCTCATGTCGCGGCCGGCGGCTCAGCCGCCGCCTCGCGAGAGCGCCAAGCCGATTTCACAAACATCATGAATCACATTGAAGGCAGACCCCTCCGCTACCGCATTATCTGATGTCATTGCGAGGGACGACCTGCGGTAAACGACCTGCGATCGTCCCTCACAATGACATGATTAAGGACTCTATCCTATGAGTACCACCCTGATCGAAAATGGCGCCATTGTTACGGTAAATAACGCCGACCAAGTACTGAATCCCGGCTATCTACTCGTCGAAGACGATCTGATCGTGGCGCTGGGAGCGGGTGAGGCGCCGGCTGCAGCGCGCAAAGCCGACACCATCATCGACGCTGAACTCATGGCGGTGATGCCGGGCATGATCAATGCCCACACGCATCTCTTCCAGAGCTTTATCCGCGGTCTGGCCGACGATAAACCCCTGCTGGAATGGCTGAAAACAGCGATCTGGCCTGTCGCCCAAGCCTTGACCGAGGAAGAAGCTTACGTGGCAGCGATGGTGGGACTTATCGAAAACCTGCGAGGGGGAGCGACCACCGTCATCGATCACCAATACATTCATACCGAACCCGGCAACGACGACGCCGTCTGCCGTGCCGCCGAAGAGGTGGGGATGCGCTTCATGCTGGCGCGAGGCTGGGCCGATATGGACTATCACCCGGCCTTGATGGAAACGCCCGACCAGATTGTGGCCGAAACTATCCGTCTGCGGCAGACCTGGCATGGTGCTGACAAGGGCCGAATACGAGTTGAATTCGGCCCGCTCATCCCCTGGGGTTGCAGCGACGACACCATGTTGCGTACCGATGCTGTCTCGCAGACTTGGGGAGCGGGAACCCATATCCATGTCGCCGAAACCAGGACCGAGATCGACATGAATCTGAAAAGCCGTGGCAATCGCCACATCGAATGGTTGGCAGAGTTGGGTCTGTTGGCGCCAGGCATGCAGCTTGTGCACAGCGTCTGGCTCAGCGACGAAGAGATTGATCTCATTGCCGACAGTAGCGCCGTGGTCGTGCACTGCCCGGTAAGCAACATGTATCTGGCCTCGGGTGTGGCACGGGTGCCGGAAATGCGCGCAAAAGGCATCACCGTGGCACTCGCTTCGGATGGCCCCGGCAGCAATAACAGCCAGGACATGATGGAGACGCTGAAGGTAACCGCCCTGCTACACAAAGTCAACACCCTAGATGCCATGATCCTGGAGCCGGAAGATGTACTACACATGGCCTGTCAAGGAGGAACCATCGCCTTCGGGCAACCGCATCGTCTCGGCTCCCTGGAAGTTGGCAAGAAAGCCGATATCATCCTGGTTGATCTCGACACTCCTCTGGCCATGCCCGTTCATCGCGTATGTTCCGCCCTGGTCTACAATTGCGGCAACCGTGATGTGGACACCGTCATAGTCGATGGTCGCATTCTCATGCGCGACAAAGAGATCACCATTCTCGACGAAAAAGCCCTCCTTGCACGCGCCCGCCAGGCCTGCACCCGTCTATTCGCCCGCGCCGGCGTCGTCGTCCGCTGAGGGCAGAGATCAGAGGTCGGAAGTCAGAGATCGGATTAGTTAGCACGCACCACGCACCACGCAACAAAATCCAATCAAAACCACACACACCCCACATTCCATGAACCCAAACGGAAAAACAGCACTCATCACCGGCGGTGCAGTTCGCGTCGGTAAAGCGATCACCCTGGCTCTGGCCGAAGCTGGCGCTAACGTCGTTATCAACTACAACTCATCGTCGACAGCGGCGGATGTGACCGCAGCAGAGGCCACGGCACTCGGCGTTGAAGCGCTTGCCGTCCAGGCCAACATCGCCAATCTAGAGCAAGTCGAAGCGATGGTTGGGCTGGTCAAGGAACGGCTGGGAGGAGTCGATATCCTCGTCAACAGCGCTTCGCGATACAAAGAGACCCCCTTCCCTACCGACGATCACAGTGAGTGGCATCGCCTTACCGGCATCGGCATAAATGGCCCATACTACTGCACCAACGCTGTTGCCCCCGGTATGCTCACAAAAGGAGAGGGCGCCATCATCAACATTGTAGATCTATCCGGCCTGGAACCGTGGCCCAATTTCCTAGCCCACAGTGTCAGCAAGGCGGCCTTGATGGCCATGACCCGGCAGTGGGCGCTGGAATTGGCTCCGGCTGTGCGGGTAAATGCCATCGCTCCCGGCCCGGTACTGCCCCCGCCCGATTACTCACCCGAAGTGATCGACTATGTTGCCGGCATGACCCTGCTCCAGCGCTGGGGAACGCCCGAGGATATCGCCGAAGCCGTGCTCTATTTCGTGCGCGCCAATTATGTCACAGGCGACATGCTCTGTGTTGATGGTGGCGAGCGATACGGACATCGTAAGCACGCGTTTGATTGATTTGTTCATATCTGCGACCATGATATGAACTGACTCTACTTTCTTCCTAAGGTATAATTTAGATTATCGAAGATTGTCCCTCTCCCCTCAGTTTGGAGTATCTCATGCTAGCATAATCAACCACAACGACTATCAGTAAAGATGGTGTACTTCAACTAGAGAAACTTCCTTTCCCAGAAGGATCTATTGTAGAAATCATCGTTCTTGCCAATGAAGCAACTGACAGTAGTCAGGAACATCGCCTACTACGAGATAGTATAGTCAAATACGAGAGTCCCACAGAATCGGTAGCTTAAGATGATTGGACCGTGATGACCGTACAAGAATCCCATTCGAAATCAAATCGCTCATAATAGTATTAGCTGCCAACCATGCCTACCATTGCAATCACCATAGGTAAAAGCCACTACCAACGGATGTTCACCCATGTAGCCTGGGAATCGCTCGACGCCTTTGCCGAGGTCATCCACCATCCTGGCCCAGACCCAGCAACAAAAACCGAACTCATCGCCCTCCTACCTCCCGTCGATGCCATTATCACCAGTTGGGGTGTGGCGCAAATCGACGCCGATGTGCTGGCCGCTGCCCCCAATTTGCAAGCTATGGCGCACATGGGTAGCAGTGTCAAACGCTTCGTATCAGAGGCATTATGGGCGCGCGATGTGCAGGTGACCAGCGCCGGCCTGGCCCTGGCGGTGGATGTGGCCGAAACCACTCTGGGGCTTATGATCGTGGGAATGAAACGTGCATGGCCCCTGGCTCAACATGTGAGAGAGGGCGGCTGGCGGGAATCACGCTGGTGGCCGGCTCGTGAACTGTTCGGAAAAGAGATAGGCATCATCGGCGCCAGTAACGTGGGGCGGCATGTCATCAAGCTCTTACAGAGCTTTGCCATGAATGTGCTGGTTTACGATCCATTTATCTCTGCTGAGCAAGCTGCGGATGTAGGTGCTGAAAAGGTTGAGTTGGAAGCGTTACTCCGCCGCGCAGATGTCGTCTCTCTGCATGCACCCGCCAAGCCCGACACTATCAAAATGCTCAATCAAGAACGATTGGCACTGATGAAAGATAACGCCCTGCTTATCAACACGGCCCGAGGCACCCTCATCGATGAACCGGCACTCATCAACGAATTGAGCAAAGGCCGCTTTTATGCCATACTTGACGTTACCGAACCTGAACCTCCCGCACTCGATAGTCCCTTACGCCAGCTTGAAAACGTAATCGTCATGCCCCACATCGCCGGCTGCATTGAGGACTGCGGGCGCATGGGGGAATTGGCCTCGGAAGAACTGCGCCGCTACTTTGCCGGTGAACCGCCTATTTATCCCATTCACGATCATATGTTCAGTCGTATTGCCTGATGTTTTCATCGACGCCGGGCATCGGACTGACTCGGTAGCTACAGGCAATGTGGTTGAAAATAGTTGACACGCCAATAACTCTGTCCTCAAACTGGCCCTAGAACCCGTGACCTTGCAACCTCAACCAGGCACACTTCAGATTATTCTCGGCACTCCTAATTCCTTGGGCATGAACGATTCTGCAATGTACCTGTTTGAAGGGGATGCAACCAAGAGCCCGATCCTACAGATAAGTTCTGCCGAAGGAGTGCGTATCCCTGAGAGCGAACTACCTCTTCCCCAACCTCTCAGATTAAAAATTCTACATTTTAACGATCTGCACGGCCACCTCGCCTACTTCACCTCAGAGGATACGCTTCCTGTATTCTCACGCATGGTTGCCAGAATCCACGCCATTCGCAAAAGATATGATCAGGATGATCGCACCGCTGTCATGGCTATTACAGCCGGCGATGAGATAGGCGGCGCTATATTCGACGAACTGTTGGGCGAGTGTTGCGACTCCTATCAACTACATACCAGCTACCGATTGTATTCACAAGCCGGAGTGGATTTAGGCGTACCCGGCAACCATGATCTAGACAAAGGCACAGCCATCCTCGCCCATGCCATCAAGCATGATGCCGCCTTTCCTATACTGGCTGCCAACATAACCGGCAATTCTCAGCTGTCTGCTCAGTGCTATCCGGCAGCACTCTTCGTGTCCAAGGGGCTGCGGATCGGCTTTATCGGGCTGACCACACCGGCGCAAGTCCATCCCGAACTGACTCATGAGTTGCAGATCACCGATCCGGTCGAGGCAGCACGAAATCTGATCCCCGCTATCCGACCTTTGTGCGACATTCTGATTATCGTCAGTCATCTCGGTTATGACCTTGAGCAACAGAGTGCAAGTGTAATGATTGCAGGAGATGTGGAACTCGCCCAGAGTCTCTCAGCTGATGATGTCCATCTCATTATCGGTGGGCACACTCACAATGTGCTCAACGAGAAGGGATTGAACGCCAGAAACATCGTCAACGGCATCCCCATCGTGCAGGCAGGCAAGATGGGGCAATTTATCGGTGAAGTCGATATCACAGCCCAGGAAGTCGCTGCCGTCACCCATGTGCGCCTGACGGCCACGGCAGATCTGCCGGTCGACGAGGTATTCGAGAGTGAATATGTAAAGCCGTTGTTGAAACTCGCTCGCCCTTATTGGGATCGGTCATTGGGCAGTGTGGCGGAGATTGAAGATCTCGGGACAGATAATATGCGCAACGAATTCGCCGCCGGTGAATCTGCGTTAGCCAATTTTATTGCAGATGCCCTGGTCTCACAGTGCAGACAAAGGGGTATTGATGTCGACTTCGCCATGATCGACGCCTCGAATGTGCGTGGTGGCTTGAATATCGGCGGTGCTGTCACCTTTGGCGATTGGTTTAATCTCATGCCCTTTGCCGATACGTTGACACTCTATCGCATGACCGGCGAACAACTGCAAGCGCTACTCCAGGACAATGCCACTCGAATCGACCGGCCGAATCGACCGCATACCGAGCGAGGATTTCTACACTTCAGTAAACAGATTCGATATCACATTGACTTGGGGTTCTCATATGTGCAAGCCAGGGTTGTAGACATCTCCGTGATGGGCCAATCTATCGAAACGGTTCTCAACCAAGTCAATCCCATCCGGCGTAATGCGCGCCGTCGTGAAGAAGGGTGGGTCGTAACTCGTGCTCAGTTTCACCAGGCCTCGGTCGTGGAGGTAGAAAGCATTGTAAATCAGGTCTTCCCGGCTCAGATTATTTTCGGCCACCAATTCCTCGGCGGACAAGGATTGCAGGGGCATTTTGAAATAATGCGTATATAGACCCAGTAGCAGACGGCGCCGGACGCCCTTGGGGTGCATGAAATCCATTGTGCCCTCCTTATTATGGTTCC
>PIVW01000669.1 GCA_003353825.1 Chloroflexota bacterium | reverse complement strand
TGCTTTGGCGCACGTTGACCCTTATGAATTCTCGCAAGAACGGCTACGTATTCGCCAACACCGTGACCGCTTCAGGCTTCACACCCGTTCTGCAAAACGCTCTCGGGCACAGCTCAATCGGCTAGTGCTACGCTGGTTTGCTCTGCCCATAATTGATTCCTCGTAGTAACTTTTGCGGTATTGCCATTTTAGACTTTTCCAGAGTTCTCAGTACATTATTACATTATTAGCCGGGGGTATGACCTGGGTCACATGATGTAAGATCAAGATGTCGATCTGGTTGGCAGGGGCTCTGCCAACCACCGTGAAGCCTCTTGTTGGGTGAAATTAAATGACGCAAGTCACGGTGCGAAATGACGCCCGGCACTAGCGAAAATACAGCAAAATCGCTAAGCTGGAAGCATCAGATCGCAATACTTCACTCCTCATTTCAAGGAGCTTTACGATGACAGACCTCAAGCAAACAAACACAAAACGAAAGAAGTGGTCCTGGATCTTAGGCGGCGCCCTCGCCCTCACCGTGGCTTTTGTCGGTTTCTCGATAGTTGGGACGATTAACGAACGCGAAGCAGCGGCTGCAGAGCAGAGCGACACCACTAATATCGTTACGGCCTTTATTGGCGACCTCAGTTCCAGCGCCACAGCCAGCGGCCAGATTCAGGCACATCGAGATGCACAATTGAGCCTTGGCGTCTCCGGCACGGTAGAAGATGTTCTCGTACGTGAAGGAGATGTCGTCGCCGAGGGCGATATCTTGATTCGCCTAGATCCCGCTGCACTGGAAAGGGCAGTTGCTCAAGCCGAACAGAATCTGATTATCCAGGAAGCCAGTCTGGTAGAACTATTGGACGGCGCCTCCGCTGCTGATCTGGCTTCATCACAAGCAGGTGTAGATAGCGCTCAAGCCAGTCTCGAAAATGTTCAGGCCGGTGCAGATCAGGCTGATATTGACGCAGCACAGGCCAGCCTTGATGCCTCTCGCGCCGCCTACAATGAAATATTAGAGGGCGCTGATGCCAATTCAGTCGCTCAAGCAGAAGCCAACTTGCGCAATGCCGAAGCTACCTTGCGCCAGGCCCAATCCAACTATGATGAAGTCTCCTGGATGTCCAATATCGGGCAGATGCCGCAAGCGCTCGAGTTAGAACAAGCCACCAACAATTACGAGGCCGCGCTCGCCAGCTACAATAGCGCTAGCGAAGGTCCTTCCACCGACCAAATTCAACAAGCCAGGGCCAATGTCGTGCAGACAGAGACGAATCTACAGAAGCTATTAGACAGCCCCACAACCGCTGAACTGGCCTCTGCAGAATCACAACTGGCGCAGGCCGAAGCGCAACTGGCTGCGTTGTTGGATAGTGCCAGCGCTGAGAAGGTCGCCATTGCAGAAGCGCAGGTTGAGCAGGCTCGTCTCAATCTGGCCGACGCCCGAGAGAATCTCGAAAAAGCCTCACTGACAGCTCCCTTTGACGGCACGATAACCGCCGTACATGTGGCCGAAGGTGAAACCGCCAACGGACTGGCTGCCGAGATAGTTGACTCTAACAGCCTGGAAGTCGTGCTCAGTGTCGATGAAGTAGACATCGGCGAGATTGCCGTAGACCAACCCGCTATCATCACCCTGGAAACCTGGCCCGACGAAGAAATCACAGGTGAGGTCGTCGCCATTGCCCCCAAGGCCTTGGCCGGTAACAGCGCTATCGTCGCCTACGAGGTGCGGCTAAGCCTGAATGAGACCGATCTGCCCATTCTGGTAGGTATGACCGCCAACGCCGACCTGATCACCTCAGCAAAAGAAGATGTGCTCCTCGCCCCTAACGAGACCATCACCTCTAACCGTGCAGCCGGTACCTACTACGTCAACATCATCGTCAATAATTCCGATGGTACGGTGGACACCGAACAGGTTGAGGTCACCATCGGCCTTAAGGATGGTAACTACACCGAGATCACCAGTGGTATTCAAGAAGGCACTCGCCTCTCGACCATCACCATCACAGCTTCCGCGGACGAACCATCCAGCGGATTCTTCCCCGAACCGCCCGAAGGTGGCAGGCCCTTCGGCGGCAGATAAGAGAGTGCGTTGCGTGTTGCGTGGTCCGTTAAGTCTGAATAATCAATATATCAACTTTAGAAGAAATGACACGCTTGACAAGCGCCAGTGCTCGTTCAGCGGCCAACTACTACGCAACATGCACCACGTAACACGCACTACGTGACACTACATCCTCAACCTTCCTTCCAACCCACACAAGCTCCCTTACGATTCCAATGATTGAACTAAACGATATTACCAAATCCTACCAGATGGGCACGCAAACCGTACACGCTTTACGAGGCGTAGACCTGACCATCAATGCCGGTGAGTATGTTGCCATCATGGGTCCTTCCGGTTCAGGGAAGAGCACCCTTATGAATATCATCGGCGCCCTGGACCTTCCCACCGCAGGCACTTACACCTTAGACGGCATCGATGTCAGCCACATGAGCGATGATCAACAGGCCCGAGTTCGTAACCAGCGCATCGGCTTCGTCTTCCAGCAGTTTAACTTGCTGCCGCGTACCCCTGCTCTGAAGCAGGTCGCCTTACCTCTCATGTACGGCGGTTACAGCAAGAGCGAGCGCAATCAGAAAGCTGCTGCTGCACTGGAGGCCGTGGCATTGGGAGACCGCGTCGGCCACCGCCCCGACGAACTCTCGGGGGGACAACAGCAGCGTGTGGCCATCGCACGAGCCTTGGCGACAGACCCCAGCATTATCCTGGCCGACGAGCCCACCGGTGCTTTAGATACCCAAACAGGCCAAGAGCTCATGGGTATGTTC
>PIVW01001391.1 GCA_003353825.1 Chloroflexota bacterium | reverse complement strand
GCCGATAACTCGAATATGAGGGTTTGCGTCTACTAATCTTCGTATGCGGAATATTCGGGTGTCGACGAGAATTACAGCTCCTTCACACGCTAAGGAAATGGGTATGTCTATCAACAAAGTAGGAGAATTTTTGATCATCGCCGGACGCGGGGTTTTATTGAGTCTGGCCAGCCTGCTCATAATCGCGCTCGGGACAATGATTCCCATGAGCCTGAAGTGGCTATTGCGCTGACATGAATGATAGGGTTGACTCTCGCTGCTAGGGGATCGCAGCGAAAGTCCGCTCGCTAAACCTCTCAGAGTGTGTTCTGTTTTCAGGGTAACTCGAGGAGTTCGTTCAGTGAGATCACTCAGGGCGGTCTGGAAAGAAAAATCCGGACTGCGCTTCTGTCTATTCTTCGCTGCGTGGCTGGGGATGATGGCCATAAGTTTTGAGTGGCTGAGGCCACAACTGGCCAATATCTACATGTACCCCATCTCCCACGCGGCGGCTTTCACGCTCGAGATACTGGGCATCGAAGCGCGCCTGGGACCGCTGTACCTGCCGGCGGGAGTGTGCCAACTGGCCGTGGCGGGTGTGGCCTATCAGGTCACGTTCGAATGCACGGGGATCTTTGCGCTGTTCATGTGCCTGGCTTCGGTGCTGGCCTATCCCGCTTCGGTAGCGTGCAAGACCAAGGGAGT
>PIVW01001390.1 GCA_003353825.1 Chloroflexota bacterium | reverse complement strand
TCCGTTGGCACCACTGATCCTGCCAGCTTCTACTTCTCCTCATTCCTGGGCCCGTTTGGAAAAACCGGGGGATATCGGTGGAGACCAGAACAGGGGATCTCAAAGACATTTACGCTTTCCGGAGATGCCACACCGTTGAGCCTGGAGTTCGACCTTTATATGCTCAGCGGTTGGCATAGTAAATATTTCGCCGTCTACATCAACGATCAGGAAGTAGAGTCCAAGCGCTTTCACCAAGATGACGATTATTACCAGAAGCACCGGTTCACGATAACCGTTCCGGTTAGCGGCAGCACGGTGAAGATCGGCTTCGGCTCTAACATAGAAGTCTGGGGTATCGACAATTTAAAGCTGGCCACTTACGCAAATCTCGTTGATGTTCTCGAGACACGCGGTTTTGCCAGCACCGGCGTTGATCTCACCCGAACCTCGTCCTTCACCTACAATTCCACCACCGGACAGCTCCTGTCGGAGACCATAGAGCCGAACGACGATCTAAGCCACACCAAGAGCTATGCCCATAACGGCTTTGGCGCGGTGACCTCGGTCACCGAGACCTGGGGCTCTACCGACAGCGATGGCATCAATGCCACCTCGCGCACCACCAGCTACACCTATGATGCCAAAGTGCGCCACCGCTTAAGCGAGACAAACCCGCTTGGCCACAGCCAGACCTTCCAATATG
>PIVW01001389.1 GCA_003353825.1 Chloroflexota bacterium | reverse complement strand
GGGGGCCAATCCGGTTGTAGCCTATGTGCGGGTGTATATGCCGCAAACGCTTTCAGGCATTGGCGCGGGCAGTATTCTCGTCTTCATTCTGTCGATAGGTTACTATATTACGCCAGCCCTTGTTGGTGGCACGGATGGCACGCTGATTTCTAACCAGATTGCCTATCATATGCAGTCGTCACTGAACTGGGGCCTTGCGGGCGCGCTTGGTGCGTTGCTACTGGCATCTGTGCTGGCGCTCTATCTGCTCTACAACAAACTCGTCGGTATCGACAACATGAGGTTAGGATAACATTATGGCCTTACCTGCTTACGCTGGTCCGCTGGAGACAACCTGGTATTACACGTTCCGCTTCCTATGCGCGTGTATATTCATTTTCCTGATCACGCCGATCCTTGTGATCATTCCGCTGAGTTTTAATGTCGAGCCCTACTTTACTTTCACGGAGGGTATGCTGGCGTTTGATCCAGATGCTTATTCGATGCGCTGGTACGAAGATTTTGTCAATAATACCCAGTGGACGCACTCGGTCAAAAACAGCTTCATTATCGCAATTGCCGCTACGATCCTGGCGACAGTATTGGGTACCCTCGCGGCGTTGGGGTTAAGCAAGCCTCACATGCCCTATCGTTCATTGATGATGGGAGTTCTGATCTCGCCGATGATTGTGCCGCTGATTATCTC
>PIVW01000147.1 GCA_003353825.1 Chloroflexota bacterium | reverse complement strand
ATCCTTCGAACCGAAACTTGGTTCCAGCGCCTCTATCTGGATCTGGGAGGCTACCGTCTTTTTGCCTAAATCTGAGCACACTATATATGGGCCTGTCACGCGAAATCCCAAAGAGCCTTAATTATTTCCTCCACTTCGTTTGTCCCAGCCCAAAGATTCTGGGGGGACCTTGTTCACAATCTGGCTAAAGAACGGAGCACAAGGACACGCCAATAACTGATCTAGGACACACCCAAAAGAATTAAACGAAAGTTGATGGATTGAGAATGTACAGTTGTAGGTGGTGAAGTGCGCTTACTCGTCGATAGTGTTGTACGTAGGCAACAGCAATGGGGGAGGGTCCACTGACCGTCCGAGCAACACATCCAGCGCGTGAGAGAGGGCGATGCGATCGTCCCAGGGGTATTCGATAGTGCCGAAGCACATCGACTGTTCGTGGCCTTTGCCACAGATGATGACAACATCACCAGGTTGGGCTTCAGTCACGGCTATTTGTACTGCACGATAACGATCGAGTTCGGATCGCACCGCGCCTCCTGCCTGTTGGCAAGCCTTAACACTCATCGCTATTATCTCCTCGATATCTTCCGTGCGCGGATCCTCGGCCGTGACAATGGTCAGATCGGCCAGGCGCCCGGAGATCTCCCCCATCATGCGGCGCTTTGCCACATCGCGCAGCCCGGCAGATCCGAAAACAGCAATGACCCTGCCCACAGTCATTGTTCGCACCGTAGCAAGAGCCGCTTGCAGCCCGTAGGGGCTATGTGCGAAATCGACAATAGCGGTAAACGCTTGCCCGCGATCTATGAACTCCATACGCCCAGGAACATCGGCGACCGACTTCATCCCCCTTTGGATTGCCTGATCATCGATCTCCAGTATAAATGCGACGGCAATGGCTGCCAGGCTGTTATAGATATTGAATATCCCCAGCAGAGGTGTTGTTATCTCCAGCTTACGGTGATCTCCCCAGCGCGCTACGAATCGTGATCCTGTCTTATCTTGTTTGATATCGATAGCGCGCACATCTCCGTTATCGATGCCATAGCTCAATATGGCAGGCACGCGGTAGGTGGATAACGTGCCGAAAGAGCTGTCATCCGCATTGAGGACAGCGTAACGGGGTTTACCAGGCTTGGGAATGGTCTCGGTTAGCATTTGCAACAGCCTTCCTTTGGCTGCCAGATAACCACTATAGTCCCCATGTTCGTCCATATGCTCATGGCTGATATTAGTGTAGACAACGATATCGTACGCTACGCCTGCCACTCGCCACTGGCTCAGTCCGTGAGAAGTGGTTTCGAGAATGGCCCAGCCGCTACCCGCATCCACCATATGCCGGAGATAGCGCTGCAGGTCGGGCGCATCAGGTGTGGTTGTGTGAAGGCCGGTGTCTAATTTCTGTTGCCCTACCCGAGCATTGACGCTGGTAAGTAGACCGGTCTCATAACCGGCCGCATCCAATAGGCCGTAAAGGATGTTACTGGTCGTGGTCTTGCCATCAGTACCCGTCACACCGATCACACCCAAACCGTGGCTTGGATAGCCTTCCCAGGCCGCACACATCAGCCCCAAGGCCCGACGTCCGTTCTGCACTCGTATATACGGTATGGGCAGGTCAAGCTCTTGTTCACCGACCACTGCTCTGGCCCCGGCCGCAAGTGCTGCCCCGATATAGTTATGGCCGTCGCTGCTGACTCCGGCATAAGCGATAAACAAAGCACCTGGTTTTACTTGACGCGAGTCACTGGTTATATGCGATATCGATATATCAGGATCGCTTGTTGTCATCCCGAGGGGAGCGATGAGTTCGCCAAGGGTGTGGGACATAGATGTTTGTAGGCCACTAGACCAGAAGACCAAGAGAAGTGAGTTGAATACGTTGGGGATCGCTTCTATTGCTTATTTGTGGGCTTGCGGCGATGGCGGCGATGGCGTTTACGGCCTGGTTTTTTCGACTTCTTTTGCGCCGGTTTGGGATCAGATTCGGGCTGGGGTAATGGTGCGTGCAACATCTGCTGATAATAATCATCTAGCAACATGGTGATGATGGCCGATTCATCTTCATTTTCAGCAAGGCTACGGGCCAGGGGCGTAAAGCGGCGGCTGCGTTCTGTCTGCAAATTATCGCGCTCGCGCAGGCGTGCTTCCAATAAAGCGGTTAGACGTTCTGACACGACACTTACCACATCCTCATCATTTGGCAAAGGTCGTTCCTGCATATCGATCTCATATCGTTTGGCGATGCGATCGACGGTTGGTTTTTCAATCAGGCTTGCTAATGTTATCGCCGTGCCGGTAGCACCCGCTCGTCCAGTTCGCCCGGCGCGATGGATATAGCTCTCGACATCTTCAGGGGGTTCATATTGTATAACATGAGAGAGATCGGGGATATCCAGACCGCGAGCAGCAACATCAGTGGCTACCAAGAATCGCAATGTTCCCTTGCGCACTCGTTCTAAAACATGCTCACGATCTTTTTGTGAGAGATCTGCACTCAATTCATCAGCATCATAGCCAAACCGCTGCAACACGACCGTCACGAAATGGACCGAGCGTTTGGTGTTACAGAAGATAATGGCCGATGCAGGATTCTCGACTTCGATCAAACGGACAAGGTTGCGTTCCCTGCCCATACCCGGCACGATGTAATACTGATGCTCGGTGTCGGTGACATGCACGTGATCACTGCTAAGGGAAAGGAATTCAGGCTCGGCCATGAACTCATGAGCCGTGCGCATGACATATCCTGGAAAAGTTGCCGAGAACATACAGGCATTTAGATCTCGCTCAGGCAGATAGCGTTGCAGCTGTTTCATGTCGGGGTAAAAACCCATCGACAACATGCGGTCCGCTTCATCAAACACTAACATTTGCAGATGGTTGAGTTTAAGATTCCGCTTAAGTAAATGATCCAACACACGCCCTGGGGTGCCGATGACAATGTGAGCGCCTTTTCGCAATGCCTCGTTTTGGGGTCCGTAGCCGACGCCACCATAGACGGCGACGCTGCGTAAGCCTGCGTCTCCACACAGGGTCTCGGCCTCTCGCCAAACTTGGCGGGCCAGTTCGCGGGTAGGGACCAGAACCAGGGCCTGACACTGATTGCGCCTGGGAACGAGACGCTCCAACATGGGCAGAAGGAAGGCGCCAGTTTTACCACTGCCAGTACGCGCCTGTACCATCATATCTCTTGACGCTAGCAGTAAGGGGATAGTACGCGCCTGTACAGGCATAAGGGACTCCCAACCCGCACGCGCTGCAGCCTCTTGTAACGGCTGAGATAACTGATCGATCGAAATGTCACTTAATAGTGTGTCGTTCTCTTCAATCATATTCTAGCAATTGTCCCCAGACTGCGCTGGGAAAATGAGGCCCCTCCGGGGCAAGTTTGCAGACGGCTAGAGTTGCCGCCGTCACGGTGATGTATAGAAAATGAAGTCGATATCACCTGGGGATTGCCCTTTGGCGGTAAGCAGCTGAGCCAGTTCCGCGTGATGTTGCATGCCATGAAGCACCAAGTGTTGCAGAATGTGCCAATACGAAAACGTCATGGTATCGCCTCGCCAGGTTGTTAGATCGGTTTCACCTTCGATGGCTTCACCATCTACACTCTCCAGGAGTGTTTGCCAGGCTTGGCGCTCATCGTCGAAACCGGTCTGTAATGCCTGGCACGACGGGTAGTCATCAGCCTCGATCGATGATTGCTGCTGACCTGCTTCAAGTGCTTTGCGCCAACTAAGGTCGACACGAAGCAAATGATAGAACAAGTCATGGATTGAGCCATGGCCAAATCCAGGATGCTCGAAGTAATCGTCCTCACTCAGCCGCGCTGCACATTTCAGTAGACGATCGGTTGTCTGCCAATGGTAGGCGAACAGGGTACTGAATTGAGATTCGCTAAACATGGTTTTCTACCTGTTTGTGGAATCGATCAAACAAACCCGCACCGGAAAGATGCGGGTCCGTATTCGAAATGGTGTAGGGAATCGTGTTAAAAACCTGATGCTGTCACCAGTTCTACAGACTGGTTAGCCCATTGGATAAAGGGTTCCGCGGCGATACCTACCAGCAGCACCATTATGGCGGTGATAAGCAGCGAAACTTTCAGACCCGAACTCATGGTCACGGGCTCATCGCTCTCGCTGGGCTCAAAGTACATGAGACGCACAAGATTCAAGTAGTAGGCGGCGCCGATCACAACGTTGACGGCGGCAACGGCACCCAAGCCCAACAGACCGCGTTCGATAACTGCGCCAAAGATGTAGAATTTCCCTAAGAATCCCGCCGTCGGTGGGATCCCAGCCAGAGAGAGCATGAACAATGACATCAGCAAGGCAAGAATGGGTGCTCGTCTACCTAACCCGTTGAAGACGCTGTATTCACTTGAACCGCTCTGTCTCTCCACTGCCATCACCACCAAAAAGGCGCCCATATTGGTGAACAGATAGGCAAAGATGTAGAGGAGTAAGCCGTTGGCGCCGTTAAAAGTATCGCTTGGATTCAGGGCTGCCAGGCCGAGGACGATATAGCCCGCCTGTGCAATCGAAGAGTAGGCCAACATGCGTTTGACGCTTGTCTGTTTGAGCGCAACGAAGTTGCCCAGCGACATCGTCAGAACGGCAATGGCGCCGAGCAGGGCCGTCCAGTCGGCCGCGAAAGCGGGCAGTGCCATGATGAATACACGACCGGCCACAGCGAATCCCGCTGCCTTCGAGGCAGTCGTCAGGAAAGCGGTGATAGGCGTGGGCGCGCCATCGTAGGTGTCAGGCGCCCACTGGTGGAATGGCACCAAGCTTGATTTAAACCCAAAACCGGCGAGCAGTAGGACAATGGCTGAAACACCGAGTAGCCAGTTCGTACCGGTCGCAGTCAAGCTCTGGCCAATGGTCGCCAGATCTGTGCTGCCGGTGGCGCCATAGAGAAGTGAGATGCCATAAAGCATGGTAGCACCTGCGGCTGCCCCAAACAGGAAATATTTCATGGCAGCCTCTTCCGAACGCTTATCGTTACGCAAGAACCCGGCCAAGATGTAAGAGGTAATAGAAAGGAACTCGATGCCCAGATAGACCAGGACCAGGTTGATGGCACTTACGGATACTGAGATAGCCAGGGTGGCGAAAACCAGTAGTGCGTAGAACTCGCCCAAATAGCGACTACGGCCACGCATGTAATTCATAGAAGCGATAATCACCACAGCAACGCCGATGATCGTCGTCGCCTTAAAAAAGAGCGCATAAGGATCAACAGCCATGGTGAAGGCAACGGACGTATTGGTGCCTGTCACCGTTAATGCGATCACAGCCATCAATGCGGCTGCCAAACCTACCAGAGCGATGATTGCCGCCATGCGACCTTCATCACTACGCCGCCGTATCAGATCGGCAATAATCACGAGGAATCCCGTAACCAGAAGGATCAGTTCGGGCGATAGGAGTTGGAATGTCTCAAATAAAATCAACGTCATCCCTCCTGAAGTCGTTTAGAAGAGTGCGGAGAGGATGTCCACAGAGAACACATTGAAGTAACCCAGAACCAGGCTGGGGAAGATGCCAAAGAGGACCATGAGGAACACCAGCGGCCACAGCGTGACTTTTTCGAAGCCAGCCATGTCGGTAAGACTTTCGGTATGCTCGCCCTTGATATCGGTCCAGTGGGTCCATTTCTTCGGGTCATATTGTCCCAGGAATATGCTCTGGACAATGCGGTACAAGATATAAGCAGCTGTGATCACGATACCAATCACACCGACAAGAGCCAACCAGGGGACGATAGCGAAGGCGCCTCGGAAGGTGAAGAATTCGGCCCAGAAGCCTGCCAAACCTGGCAAACCTAGTGAGGCAAAACCGGTGAACATAAAGGTGGCATAGAATACCGGCACAATGGCACTCATGCCTCCGAATTTAGCCAGATCACGGGTATGTGCGCGTTCGTAAATCACGCCTACAAGGAAGAACAAAGCGCCGGTGATGATACCGTGGAAGAACATCTGTAAGGCTGCGCCGTTAAGGGCCATCACAGCGCTTTCACGCAGGCCATGTTCGGTGGGATCGCCATTCAGCGCCCAGGCAGCGGCGCCAATGCCCAACAGCACAAAGCCCATATGGCTCACGGAAGAGTAAGCGATCAGACGTTTTAGGTCGGTCTGCGCCAACGAGACAAAGGCACCGTAGATGATGCCAATCACCCCAATCAGGGCGATCACCCAGCCAAACTGCGCCGAGGAATCAGGGAAGAGTGGCAGCAAGATCCGCAACATACCGTAAGCGCCCAGCTTGAGCAAGACACCTGCCAGGATCACAGAACCGGCGGTGGGGGCAGCAGTATGGGCATCGGGTAACCAGGTATGGAAGGGGAAGGCCGGCACCTTGATGGCAAAGGCGACAAAAAAGGCCCAGAAGGACAATGTCGCGGCCAGGGGCGCATTTGCCCACACACCGCCATTTGCAGCCGCATCGATGATATCGAACGTACCGGTACTGAGGTAAACGCCGATAATGGCCAGCAGCATGAACACCGACCCGGCCAGTGTGTAGAGGAAAAACTTGAGCGCAGCGTACTGAGGGCGGTCCTTTTCATTGCCCCAGATGCCGATCAGGAAGAACATGGGCACCAGGCCGATTTCCCAAAAAACATAGAAAAGGACGAGATCGAGCGCCACGAAAACGCCGAACATACCCGTTGACAGGAAAAGGAAAAGGGCAAAAAATTCCTTCACACGTTTGTTGATGACTCGGGCTGAATAGTACAACCCTAATGTGGTCAGCAAGGCAGTTAGAAAGATGAGGGGAACACTGAGTCCATCTGCTCCGATGTGGTAGCTCACATTCAGTGTGGGAATCCATGACCGATCGACCTGATAGGCCATGGCATTCTCCCCGGCTGATACATATGTTGCAAAGAAATCAAAAGCCAAGAAGGTGGCCAGGACCAACGGGATCAAACTCCAAATAATAGAAAAGCGTTTGATCGTGTCCGTGCGGTCCTTTGGCAAGAGTGCGGCGATGATGGCGCCTACCATTGGTAGGAATACGATCAACGTCAGCACCGAACTGCGAAGTAAATCCATTGAAATCTCCTCCTCTGTGTTCTAGGGAGATAAGAGCGGCAAAGGAATAATTACTGAAAGAAAATAAGCTCGGCAACCGCGAGCAGAACTAATACACTGAGCAGCACCACCAAAAGGTACTGTTGTATCTGGCCGGTTTGAACCAACCGCAGAACCGAACCCGTGGCATTTGCAACAAGCCCGGTACCATTAACAGCGCCATCGATAAGCCACTCGTCGAGGATGCGACGCGTAAACCCGGCCAACCAGCGTCCAAAGCGGCCGACGGTGTTGACAATACGGTCGATGACATTGATATCAAACCATCTCGCAGCCCTCGACAACCACAACGCTGGACGTACGGCAACGAGATGGTAGAGTTCGTCGAAATAGTACTTGTTCTCGAGCAAGGTGTAGACCGGCCCTAATAGCTTTTGTACGGGATCCTGCTGCCCGGCTTGCAACGGCTTGCGCCCGTAAACCAGCCAGGCGACAAAGATGCCCCCCAGGGCGACCAACACCGACATCAACACGGGGAAGGCGTTAAAGGGCGGGGCCTCGGCGTGTAGCTTATAGACTTCAGCCTGCTCCCCGATAAGATGATGCCAGGGGTTATCCAAAAGGGGGCCGATGACGGGGAAATCGGCGGGGATACCAACCCAACCGAGGATAATGGCGAACACAGCCAACACGATCAGTGGTATGGTCATGGAATAAACGTTTTCACTGGCGTGTTCGGCGGCTTCACTGCGCGGCTCGCCGAAAAAGGTTAGGAACACTTGCCGGAAGGTATAGAAGGCCGTGAGGAAAGCGGCGATGGCCAGAACCCAAAACACGGCATAGTTATTGGTGTACCAGGCATCGGCCAGGATCTCATCCTTCGACCAGAAACCGGCCGTGATCAGGGGAAAACCGGAGAGAGCGGCCGCGCCGATGATAAATGTCCAGCCGGTTCGTGGCATCTTTTTCAAGAGCCCCCCCATGTTCATCATATCTTGCGGATCGAACACTTCTTTATGTTCATGATTACCATTGTGACCATGCTCGTGTAAATGATGATGCCCATGCTCGACGCCATGGATTACCGAACCCGAACCCATAAACAAGAGCGCTTTGAAGAAAGCGTGCATGATGAGATGGAAGACCGCCGCTACCCAGGCCCCCGTCCCCAAAGCGGCGAACATAAAGCCAAGCTGAGAGATAGTAGAATAAGCCAGCACCTTTTTGATATCATTCTGGGCGACGGCAATAGTGGCGGCAAAAAGGGCTGTAAAAGTGCCGATTGTCGCCACCAGCGTCATAGCTGCATTATCGCCATGATGGGTAACGAAGAATAGGGGCAGCATGCGCACAATCAAGTAAACGCCGGCTGAGACCATGGTGGCGGCATGGATAAGGGCGGAAACCGGTGTGGGACCTTCCATGGCGTCAGGCAACCACACGTGCAGCGGGAACTGCGCCGATTTGCCGACAGCACCGCCAAAGATAAAGATGGCGATCAGGACTGCCCAGGAGATTTCACCCAACAGAGGTAAGGTCACAGTCGACTCGGCCAGATGCTCTAAGGTCTCAGGCTCGAAGAGTTCCTGGAAGTTGAGCGTCCCCGCCATAATGAAGAGCAAGATGATGCCGATCATGAGCAAGATATCGCCCACACGGGTGGTGAGAAAAGCCTTGAGACCGGCCACAGGTGGGGTAATCTGATCCGGGTCGGGATATTTCTTGTTGTACCAAAATCCGATCAGCAGGTAAGAACACAAGCCCATGATCTCCCAAAAAATAAACAACACTAGCAGATTGTTCGCCACCACCAGGCCTAACATCCCAGTTGCAAACAATGAAATGTAGGCAAAGAAACGGCTGTAGCGTGGATCCAGATGTTCTCTCTTGGCTTTCTCGACTCTCTCCTGCTCAGCTTTGGGCAGTGAGCCCCGCTTGAGAATATCCTCCATAAAGCCGGGAAAGCTCATATAGCCGGTGCTATAGATGAAGATCATGGTGAGGACTACACCAACCATGAACAGCATCACCGCTGTCACAGCATCGACGGCGACGCCGACACCAAAATTGCCTTCGGCGATGGGAATCCAGGGCAGACTGACATCGTAGGGATGCTCGATGATCTCTACAGGATTGAGAAATACGTAAAAGGCCACGATCCAAGACAAAATCCAGGCGAGGACAACGCCCAACAGGGCCACGGTAGAACTCAACCGCTTGCGGGGATTTGTGAACAAGATGATGGCAAAAAATGCCAGGAATGTTGGTACGGGAATAAACCAGGCGAGGTTAAGAATCGATTCGGACATAAACGACCTCGAAGGTTGTGTGTGAACAGAGCTAGCCAGAAGAGCAGGCGGGGAAAATGCTCACACTTTGCGACGTTGAAAGAACCAGGTGGTGATGAGAAAACTTAGAACTAAACCTATCAATGCAAACAGCAAACTCTGCCAGTCTTGTGCGAACCCCAGACCTCGGGCGATGGCGATGGCGATAGTTGCACCGCTGAGGCTGATTAACAGCGTCCAGCGCTGTTTTCGTTTGGCCTGCTCTGCTTGATGGAGAAGCTCCTGAATGTCTTGGTAGTTGGGATCGACTTTGATGATCTCTTTGGCGTAATGCACGGCGCCGCTGTACTTGCCTTGGGCCATTCGCTCTTGCACCATGTCATAGACAGTGGCCAGTTGTTCGTCGAGCGTGCCTGTAAGTTCCTGGCGCGGCATGGGCTACGTTAAGGCTAAGGCACTCCGCCAAGCGGCTAGTGCTTCAACAAGTCAATCTCATCGACATTGACCGTATTACGCGTGCGGTAGATGGAGATGATCAATGCCAGGCCAACGGCGGCCTCAGCCGCGGCAACGGTCAGGACAAAGATCGCGAAGATCTGCCCTGTAGGATCACTGGGTCTGACGTAACGCCAGAAAGCCAACAAGTTGATATTGACCGCATTGAGCATCAACTCGACACCCATCAGGACTGCCACAGCATTGCGTCGTGACAAGACCCCAAAGAAGCCGATGCAGAACAGGGCGGCGGCCAGTATTAAATACCATGAAAGGGGTACGGCCACTGAATTTCCTCCTCCTTAATGGCAATGGAGATAGATTAAAATAAGAGCTTAGGACGGAATAACTTGCCGATTTGCTTCCTAAAATAATGGTAGAGTTCCGCAAGTTATTGAATTCTCAGTCCTAAGTGAAAGCAGACTAGGTTATTGCACGTGCCGTTCTCGCGCCAGCATGATGGCGCCGATTAGCGCTACCAGCAGCATGATAGAGGCGATTTCAAAGGGGATAGCGTAAAGCGTTACAAATCCTTCACCAATCTGGGCAATGGCATCTTCCGGCACTTCCTGCGGATTGACATCAAACTGGACGGTCGTAAGCAACCAGGCTAGAACGGCAAATAACGCAGCGGCACAGGCAGCGATCACTAGAGCATATGTATTCTGTGCGCCCGCTTCACGGCCCATGACACTGCGGGTGAGCATGATCGCAAAGACGATCAGCGTAGCAATAGCGCCGATGTACACAATCATCTGCGAGACTGCAACAAACTCTGCCTCCAGCAAGAGGTAAAGAATGGCCACGCCGGCAAACGCACCAACTAAAAACAGCGCCGCATGAAACAGATTTCGGGCTAAAACCGTTCCCAGGGCCATCGCCAAGGTGACCAGGGCAACGAGTATGAAGATTACTTGTGATGCCATATCAACTCCATTATTTACAAACGTCGAAGTTCGGGTGCAAAGAGACGCTTGGGCGCGAACGATGCCTTGCGCACGCTCCGCCCCAACAGGACAAGCGCCGCAATTAAGATGGCGATATTTGCAGCCGCTAACAAGATACCTTCAACCACCATGGGAAGATCCATTTTCTGGGATATCTTGAGGATGATCGCCACAATCATGAAGAGAACGAGCGCCAGCGGTACCAAGAATTTCCAGCAAAATGACATCATCTGATCGATGCGCAGACGGGGGAACGTGGCCCGAATCCAGGCCAGGAGAAAGAAAACGACCATCGTCTTCCCAAAGAAATAGGCTACACCCAGCGCCGGGATTTGTTCGACAAAGGGGCCTTGCCATCCACCTAAAAATACCGTAACAGCAATAGCCGACAACACCCAACTGTTTAGGAAAAAGGCTAAAAAGAACCAGGCGAACTTCATGCCCGAATACTCAATATTGAACCCGGCCACGATCTCTGAATCCGCTTCCAGGAGATCGAAGGGGGCTCGTTCACCTTCGGCGAGGGCCGAGATCAGAAAAATCACGAATGCAGTCGGAACAATCCAGATATACCACCCTAATCCAAAAAACTGGCCCTGTGCCTGTGCCAGACCGTTCATACGCATGGTGTTGGCAAGCATAACCGGAATCAGCATGGCAAACACCAGCGGGATCTCGTAACTTAAAAGCTGAGCGACCACACGGAAACCGCCCAGTAACGCGTACTTGTTGTTTGAAGCCCAGCCCGCCATCAGCGCTGCCATACTGCCTATGGCGGCAAATGCCATGACATAGAGCACGCCGATGTTGATATTGGCGCCCACCACACCATCGGCAAAGGGGATCACGGCCAGCCCCATAATGACAGGGAACACAGCCAGTGCCGGAGCCAGGTTATATGTGATTCGGTCCGCTTCCAGCGGCGTGATATCCTCTTTGGTCAGCAGCTTCATGGCGTCGGCGATAGACTGCAACAAACCAAAGGGGCCTGTGCGGTTAGGGCCGACACGGTCCTGGATCCT
>PIVW01000668.1 GCA_003353825.1 Chloroflexota bacterium | reverse complement strand
CCTGCGGTGAGGAATTGGAGCGGTGGGAGCACTCACAGAAAGATATGCTGAAACGCTTCTGGGCTGACGGCATCCAGATGGCAGCACTCTACGCCGCCGTGCAAGCCACACGGGACCATATCGATGAGCACTACCGGCCGCAAGATATGTCGATGATGAATCCCGGGCCCGCTGGCCGACTGGCCCTTGCGAGAACAACGAGTGCTCTTTCGCCTGCTAGGTGATCCGAGATCTGCTATTGGCGTGGAACTCAAAGATAGCCTGATGATGGCGCCCGCTAAATCCACGTCGGGACTGTTTTTCCCGCTGGAAGAAAGCTTCGAGAGTTGCCAACTCTGCCCCATGGCAGACTGCCCCGCTCGCCGCGCCCCCTACGACGCCACTCTGTACGCTAAAAAGTACGGCACAGCGACCCCCTAAACCCATCCGACCTCAGACTTCCGGCCTCTGACCTCTGACCTCTGACCTCTGTCCCAGGAGCCTTCCATGTCCCTCGCTCTCGGTATCGACACCGGCGGCACCTACACCGACGCCGTTCTCATCGACCAACAAAAGAACCTCGTACTCGCCAGTGCCAAAGCCCTGACAACGTATCGTGACCTGTCAATAGGCATAAGTCAGGCGATCTCTTCGGTGCTAGCTGAAACCTCCGGGAAAGTTTCACCTGACGACATTGACATGGTCTCGCTGTCGACCACCCTGGCCACCAATGCTATCGTACAAGGGCATGGCAGTCCTGTAGGTCTGATCCTCATCGGCTATGACCCGAAGCTGATTCAGCAATATGGTTTCGGCGAAGCGCTGGCAACCGAACATGTAGCTTATGTAGCCGGTGGGCATGATGGCCTGGGTGAACAGACCAAGCCGCTGGATGAAACAGGCCTGCTTGCTGCTGTCGATGCCTTACAGAATCAAGTAGAGGCGCTGGCAATATCCTCCTACTTCAGCGTACGTAACCCCGAGCACGAAGTTCGAGCCAGACAATTGGTGGAGGAACACACCCGCCGATCGAGCGGTAAGCCTATGCCGGTCACCTGCGGACATGAACTCTCCTCTCGCTTGAATTCGATTCGGCGCGCCACAACTTGTACACTCAACGCCCGCTTGATTCCCCTGCTGCAAGACCTAATCTCTACTATTCGACTATCGCTCGACCGCCACGGTGTTCAGGCGCCGCTCATGGTTGTAAAAGGAGATGGCTCCCTGGTACGTGCAGAATGGGCCATGGCCCGGCCTATCGAGACCATTCTCTCTGGTCCGGCCGCCAGTACGGTAGGGGCCTGGCACCTGGCCGGAAAAAAAGATGTGTGGGTGGTCGATGTCGGTGGCACCACGACCGATATCGCCAATCTATGTGAAGGCCTGCCGCAGATCCACCCTGAAGGTGCGCAGGTTGGGCGCTGGCGCACCATGGTCGAAGCGGTAGATGTATCGACACTGGGTTTGGGTGGAGATTCGGAAATCGATCTGGATCGCCGTGTCGCTACCGCCAAGGCCCTGCGCATTGGCCCCAGGCGCGTTGTGCCGTTGTCGATTCTGGCCGACCATGAACCAGAAATCCTCACGGTCTTGCAAGACCAGGTTGCCAACCCCCAACACTATCGCCAGCCCGGCCGATTTGCCCTTATCCGCCGAGAAGAAGTCCCCGGCCTGAATGCAGATGAAAAAAACCTTGTCGATAGCTTGATGTCCGGGCCAAGATCGCTACATGAGCTGATCTTCGAACACGGCTTTGAAGCCATGGTATTGGCTCGCATCGAGAGGCTCACTGCCCATCGTGTACTCAGCCAAGCGGCTTTCACCCCCACCGATGCGCTTCATGTTCTGGGTAGACTGGGTTTGGGAAATCATGAAGCAGCCCGTTTGGGTGCAGAACTGCTGGCCGCACAAATGGGAATGGCCGTAGATGCATTCTGCCGACAGGTGGTGGAACGTGTTTCGCAGAAGATCGCCACAGCACTGGTTGGCAAAGTGCTTTCCGACGAAGGCACGATACCCAATTGGGAAGGGGAACCGACAGCACAGGCATTGCTATCACGGGCGTTGGACGGAACCCATCCCTCGGCGCTCTCTAGCACATTATCGCTGGACCGGCCCATCGTTGCTATCGGCGCGCCGGTCGAAGCCTATTTGCCGCGCACCAGCGATGTGCTGCACACCAAGCTCTATATACCGGCCTACGCTTACGTTGCCAATGCCATTGGCGCCGTGGTGGGCAGCGTCGTACAAAAACGCAACATCATCATCCGTCCCATTGGCGGGGATGAAGACTATTTTCGCACACATCTTCCCAATGGCGTCTGGGATTTCCCCACATTGGAGGAAACCGCAGCTTTTGCAGAGCAAGTGATGGCAGATTATGTGCAAGAGCTGGCGCGCCAGGCCGGCGCCGAACAGATTGAGCTAAGGGTGGACCGTCGAGATCGCTACGCTCCCATCCAGGAAACGTGGGGAGATGAACTCTATCTGGAGACTAAAATCGAATTTACCGCCATTGGCCGTCCCAGTGTAGCCAGAGAATAGAGTAGCATGGCCGATCAGAGCTACGCACCTGCATTGCATTCTATGGCGCCAGGTCATTGCTGCAGAACCCTTTGATGTTCATCCAAACATGTCTGCTGCGGCCTCTCGTTTCATTGCAAGGTAGTCCATAACATCGTGTCGCTTCTTTTCGTTGAGCACCTAGGGCGCATCTATGACTTAGGAGAGGCAGACGTAGACGGGAAGAGAGCATCAAAACGCCCATTAACCCAAGCCAAACGTAAATGAAGCAAATTGTTGAATCCATCCTCGCTCCAGCGCATCCCCACACCTTTGAATCTTTGTTGAATCA
>PIVW01001388.1 GCA_003353825.1 Chloroflexota bacterium | reverse complement strand
GCAGACACTGAACCGAAAAATCGCCGCTCTGGTGGATAAGCACCCGGATGTCTTTGAGTTCTTTCGTGGCAAGGGACTGATGGTCGGGATCAAATGCAAACTGCCGGTCGCCGATCTGATAAAAGCAGCCTACGGGCATAATCTCCTAACTATCGCGGCCGGAGATAATGTGCTTCGGCTTGTGCCGCCCCTTATCATAACCGATGAGGACATTGAAGAAGCTATCACAAAGCTAGATGGCGCCGCCACAGATGTCGCGGCAACCAGAGGAGATTGATACACATGCCGGAGGATCTTCGCCATTTTCTTGATCTGTCGGTGATCGACACGGCAGATCTGTCTGCCATTATGGAAACATCGCAAGAACTCAAGAATGCCCGCCAAGGTCTTCCCAAGGGTGTACGCGATGCTGAAACGCCGCTGGCTGGCCATATATTGGTGCTCATTTTCGAAAAACCCTCAACGCGCACCCGTGTATCGTTCGATGTGGCCATGCGCCAGCTCGGCGGCGATGTTTTGACGCTCTCGGCGGCGGATTTGCAATTGGGCCGCGGTGAAACAATAAAAGATACCGCCAAGGTCCTTTCACTATACGCGGACGCCATTATGATACGCTCGACCGATCATGATAGCCTCCTGGAGCTAGCTCAACATTCAACGGTTCCGGTAATTAACGGACTGACCGA
>PIVW01000146.1 GCA_003353825.1 Chloroflexota bacterium | reverse complement strand
AACAGGGGTTTGAGCAATTCCATACTGCTGTTCATGGCGCGGGCGGCGATCAGCATTTCGGGCACGAACTTCTCGCCGATCTCAAAGAGGCGGCCCACTTCGGTCATGGCGGGGATGCAGGCTTCGTTGAGGATTTTTTCGGCTGAGGTACCGGCGTCAAGTTCGGCCTGGGTATCGGCCTTGGCGGTGGGGGCGTCGCCACGGAGGACGGCGTCGTAGATGGTTTCGATACTCATGAGTTTGGCTCCTTGGAAATGGTTTGATTGCGGGTTGGGTAGTTGAGATTGGGCGGGAAGATTGAAGATTGAGATATGACTTCTGGCGAGACCGAGTTTGCGAACCCAAGGTGTAAATTTTTAATCTTCAATCTTCAGATACACAGACACACGGTCTGCAAAACTAGCTTCACAAAAAACAGGATAGATCGATCTCAGCATGGTCGAGGGCTTGTTGATAGGTTTGCAGCGATAGATCGGGCTGCAGGGTTGTGATACACGCCTGGTAGGCTCGTTGAGCGATGAGGAGTTCGGGGATATACATCTCTCCGGCTTCGACATTTCGTTTTACTTCCAGGATGGCGGGGATGCATGTATCGGTTAGAATTTCATCTGCCGACATGTCGGCGGCAGACAGGATTTTGAGCTGCTTGCAGGTTTCAGGTTCATCGCCGCGCAAGATAGCACCGTAAAGGAGGTTAGAGGGAGTCATGACTGACCAGGGTTGTGCGTAGTAGTCGCCTAAGCGCCTCGCATTCCGCTAAAGCGTTTTATCCTTTGACCGCGCCGAAGGTCAGGCCTTCGGTCAAGCGGCGCTGGGTGAGGATGACAAAGATGATGGCGGGGATGATCATGAGTACAGACATGGCAGTCATACCGCGCCAATCCACCGTGAACTGGCTGGTGAAATCGAACAGGCCGACAGGGAAGGTTTTGGATGCGGGTGTCTTCGTCACAAGACTGGCGATCTGGTATTCGTTCCAGGCGGCCAGAAAGGCGAAGATAGCGGCGGCGGCCATGCCCGGCAGGGCCAGGGGCAAGTCGATCCGCCAGAAAGCCGACCAGTGACCACATCCATCGATGTAAGCCGCTTCATCCAGCTCCTTCGGTATCTGCCGGAAAAAGCCATCCATGAGCCAGGCCGTGAAGGGGATGTTGATAGCAACATACACAAGTGCTAGCCCTTGCACGGTGTCGATCAGGTGGTAATTGCGCATGAGCAAAAAAAGAGGCAGACCCAGGGCAACGCCAGGTACGGCGCGGGACAGCATGATCAATAAGAAAATAAGAGTGTGTCCCTTGAACCTGAAACGTGAAAATGCATACCCTGCCATGGTACCCAATGATACGGAAATCACTGTCGCAGTCACGGCAACGATGATGGAATTTCGCATGTAGTCGAAAACCGGGACACCCGCGGCGACTTCAGGATTGAATCCGAAAAGCGAAGCGAACGCGTCCAAAGTGAGCTTGTTCGGTATCCAAATGGGCGGCGTAACGTTAATTTCGTTGCCGGGTCTGAATGCAGTAAATACAATCCAAATTGCCGGAAGAGCGAACATAAGTAGAACGACGATGGCAAGGATATTATAGAACCCTGCACTCCATTTCCGGCGGTTGATTTTAATCGCTGCCATTAGTACACAATCCGTGAATTGATAAGTTGCTTAAATAGATACAAAGTAAAGAGAACACCCAGCACGACACCGATCATTGACATGGCACTGGCCAGACCAAATTGTGAGTTACGGATAGCCAGACGACCTGCGTTCGTCCAGATCATTTCCGTACGGTGTGCGGGACCGCCGCCGGTCATAATGCGGACGACATCGTAAGCGCGGGCCACATCCAGCGAGAGCACGGTCAGGGCGATGAGGGTGAAGGGCCTGAGCAAGGGCAAGGTGATATGCTTGAATTTCTGCCAGGCTGGTGCGCCATCCACCTCCGCTGCCTCATAGACATCGCGTGGCAACGAAAGGGTTCCTGCCAGCAAGATGATCGTCATCATGGGCACATTCATCCAGATGGTGGCGGTCATGATCGCCATCATGCCGGTGGGCTGATCGACGAGCCATGCCTTGGGGTCTGTCATCAGGCCCAGCGACATCGCTGCATTGTTCACCAGACCGACGGTGGCATTGAAGAACCAGGCGAATTGGAAACCGACCAGTACGGGCGCAAACATCATGGGGATCATCAGGAGCGTGCGCATGATACCCTGACCACGGGTGACCCGTGCCATCAGTTGCGAGAGCGCCAGCGAGATCAAGAAACTTAAATTAACAGTTACAGCCAAGAAGATGACTGTATTGAGCACTGATTTCCAAAACACCCGATCACCCGCTAACTTGACATAATTACGAAACATCGTCTCCGTCTTGAAGACAAAGGTCGTGTCCGGGCGCAAGAGATGGAACGGTGTGAAGCTAACATATACCGAGTAGGCAACCGGGTATATGATGACCATGGCGATGACAATCAAGCTTGGCGCAATCAATATGATCGGAAACCAGCTCTGAATGCGGTAAAAACTACTCGGTTTTGTTTCGGGCTCTGATCTAGCTGCTGCTTGGGCCGGAGGCGTGGCGGGTTGGGTTGAAGCCATATGCAATTTCCAGAGTAGGGGAGCGCCCGGAACGAGTCCGGGCGCTCCAAGTGTGAGGAAACTAGTAGCTAGTAGTAACCGAAATCTGTTAGCATCTCACGTGTGTCTTCAACAGCCTGATTCAGGCCATCTTCGACCGAGACATCACCGAGGATGATGCTTTGCAGTTGTGGGTACCAGAGGTTGGTGAAGGATATCCAGTCGGCGAAGATCGGCGGGGTGAAGAAGTCCTCCGCGATCTGGATCTGAGCGGACTCCAGGCGGATCTTGTCCAGGGCCACATCGGAACCGGAGGCATCGGCGATGATGCGCACCCACACATCATCCCGTACTGGCAGCGAGCCGCGGGATGCTTCATCGTAGGCGACTGCTTCAGAGGAGAGGAACTTCACAAGTTGGGCGGCCCCTTCCTTGTTTTCGGCGGCTTTGGGGATCGAGAAGGCATGTGCACCTGCCCAGCCGGTGTGGATATTGCCTGCGCCCACCGGGCCACGGACGAGGCCGAACTTGCCGGCCACTTCGCAGCTTTCGGGATCCTGGAAGTAGCCGTACCAGCCGTACCACTCCAGATAGAAGGCGATGTTGCCGTCACAGAAGTTCTGCGCCACTTCCGGCCAGAGGAAGTTCGTGGTATCCGGAGGGATGAGACCATTGTCATAGAGGTCTTTCATCCATTGAGCCGTCATCTGTCCGGCCTCATCATTAAAGATCGGCTCGAGGTTCTCATCGAAGTAGTTACCGCCGTTGGCAACCAGGTTTTCGTAATAACGACCGGCCAGGGCTTCTTCCTTACCGGCAAATTCGGTGCCGTAGGCAACGACACCCTCACCCACAAAGAACTCGGCCATGTCGTACATCTCATCCAGAGTCGCGGGAGGCGCCAGGGGATATCCGTAGTCAGCTTCGAACGTGGCCTGTAGTGCCTCGTCGCCGAAAAGATCGGTGCGATAGTGCATGGCGCTGATATCGGCATGTCGGGGGATAAGCTGCAAGGCCCCGTCAATGTTGGCCGATTCCATGATGGGCTGGCTGAAGGCAGCCAATTCTTCAGGCGTGAAGTACTGGTTCAGGTCTTCGACGAAGTTTGTGTATTGAGCCATGAAACTGGTGTGATTCCAGGCCACGTCGTAGTCTACGGTGCCCGCGGCGTAGTTGGTCTTGAGATAGCGGTCGATCTCAAAGCCGTCGCCCAGGAAGACGATTTCGACGTTGGCGCCGGTGGCATCTTCGAAGATTTTGAACGAATCGTACATGGCTTCGTAAGGCGAGCCACCAATGTTGGCCATACGGATGGTAACACCAGTCAAGTCTTTGTCAAGACCCGCATACGGAATACCGTCAGGGCTTAGCGATTCCTCAGTTGCCGCGGGCTCTTCCGCCGGCGCGGGTGCTTCGGTGGGCGGAACCGGCGTTGGTTCTTCGCCGCCACCGCATGCACCGAGCAGGACTGCCATCACTAGGACGGCAGTCATCACTATGAATAATTTACTACGTTGTTTCATTTCAGGACTTCTCCTTTATGAGAGTGGGTGAGTGGTGGTCAAGTAGTAATGCGTGGAGTTGCTAGATATCGTTGTCACCTCCAGTTGGCGAAAGCAGATTGGGAGTGGGGTGTTGGTAGAGTGGAGGAAATGAAGCCGGGCTAGAGTTCGACACCGAAACGAGCGGCGGCAGCTTGCCACCAGGCTTGAATCTGTTCGTCGGTGTCGGCTCCGCCCGTGTTTGTAACCGAGATTTTGTTGGCTTCGATAGCTTTCAACGTCGTGGCAGCCATGCCGGGGTAGGCCGTGGCGATGGTCTGAAATACAGCGTTACCAATCAAGACATGACCTAGATCGTTGAGATGACAGCAATCAGGGTTGAGAACCCAGTTGGCGCCACCAAGCACGGCCAGAGCATCGACAAAGAGGGTGTTGTGCTTGGTGGCAGTCTGGCTGATCGCCTCGTTATAAAGCCAGGCAAGATCGGGATTCCACTGTGTCCAGATGGGCAATTCGGCGGGATCATTGGCCCCGCAACCGAACTTTTGGTGATAAATGCCCACCAAAACGACAAGGGCCTGGGTTTCTCGTTGGATGTCGATGACAATGGTTTCGAGATCTTCGCTGAAGGCTTTGATGGGCATCCCAGAACGCATGTCATTGAGACCCTCGGCAATGATGATTATATCGGGTGCGGTTTCAATGGCGTGACGTTGGTGGTGTTCGATGAGGCTGGGTTTTGCCGATTCTTCGTAACCTGGACATCGGGGTGATATCACAGCGGCCGGGAGGGCACGGTTCATGACTCGGAGCGGTTCGTCCTGAAACTGACGCAGCAGATTGGCGGCGACTTGCGCCCATTCTCGTTCGGGACGGGCAGCGCACATTCCGTAGGCGATGCTGTCACCGAGGACAGCCATGCGGCGGAAGGGACCGGTGGGTCGAGTTAAGGACACGAGTTAGAATTGTCCATTGCTGAGAGTGTCTTTAACATGGCGGCCAAAGCGTTCGGTGGAGAGGTCGGCGGTCATTTTTCATCGATGGCCTGTTTGAGTTGGAGGGGTAGCAGGTGTTGGAGCAGCATTATTTACGTGTTGCGTGTTGCGTGTTACGTGTTGCGTAGGGGTTGGCTTCGAGATGAACTTTTGTGAAGAAGATAACGGAACACGCAATACGCAACAGCGATAAAGGTTATGTGAAACGTGATGCGTAAATGCTGGCTTTGAGATGAACTTGCGTGAAGAAGACAACGGAACACGCAACACGCAATACGATCTAGTTCAAATCCGGGATATCGAACTCGCCAAGCTTCAAAGGATAATTACCATACTCTCTGACCAGCTTGACGACATAGTCGTAGTTTTGGCCTGAAACGGTGGTAGCGACCGAGTGGTCAGACTGAAAGATGAGGCCGCCACCTTTGGCTGCGTTGAGCTTGCGCAGAACGATGGCCTTGAGCTGCTCCTCATCGCTATCTGCCCATTCCATCACATCCATGTTGCCACAGAAACCCAATTTGTGGCCGTATTGCCGCCGTAAGTCGACAACATCCAGCCCCGCTTTCGCTTCCAGGGGATTGTAGGCGTCGATGCCGGTTTCGATGAAATCGGGTAAAAGGCGCTTGACATTACCACAACCATGATAAATGACAGGTAGGTCGTTGGCATGGCAGATATCGACCATCTCGATCAGATAAGGTTTGTAGTGTGTGCGCCACCAATCCGGAGCGAAGAAGAGGTCCTTTTTGTAGGCGATGTCGCCCCAGATGACCATGCCGTCCAGTAAGCCATCGGCGGCGGCGATCTGCGCTTTCAAGATATCGATGGCGAATTGCATGGTGCGCTCGATAAATTGGCCATGCTGTTCGGGGTAGAGCGCCGACCACAGCATGTTATTTTCCGGGCCGATGATGCGCGTCATGTACTCGTTGGCCTCGCAAATGCTGCCGTAGACGGCGAAATTGGGGCGTACCGATTTGACAGTCTCGATCCAGGGGGGGGAGTTGCGTTGGAAGCCGTCGCCCACGCCTGCGAGTTGGTTATCTCCGGCGCTGAACCAGCGGCGATCATCCCAGGGATCGTCGAATTCAAAGGCTTGCGCTTTTTCGATAGTATCTGTATCAAAATCGATGAATTCGGGCATGGGATCATCGAATTTCTTGCGCAGGATCGCTTCAAATCCGGTGCGCACGATGACCTCTGTGTCCGTCTCCTTGATCGTCTCAAAGGGCTTGATGTGAGGATCCAGGTTGGGGAGTGTCACCTGCCAATCCAGATCGTAGTAATCGTAGGGACTGGCATCCGCCGGCAATCCCAGTTCGTGGCGCCAGCGTTCGATAAAAGATCCCCAGAAAAAGTCGCTGAGGGGCACGCGATCGCCCTCTTCGTGGTTAAGAGCCTTATTCATGCGCTCGACTTTTGCGAGTGCGTTTGCGGTTCGTTCCATAATCCTTCTCCGTTTCGCTGTTAATTCGTAGAGATGATTGGAGATTAGAGATAGGAGACTGGTTGGGCTCAATCTCCTATCTTGATTCTCTAATCTCACTCCATGTGAAATGCCTCTTCCATCTCCGCCCACCATTCGCCATCGGCCCGATTTTCTACGGGCTGCTGCATGGGCATCATGATGTCCCACCATTCCTGTGTTTTGGGATCGGCGGCCATTTTTGCCATATCGCCCTCGAAATCATCACCGATATATTCGAAATAGGCGAAGAGCAGAGGCACGCCAGGCCCCACTTCTTTGAAATAGATCGAGTAATTGCGGATATTGCAGTCCGCGATTTTTGCCAGAATCTCAGGCCAGACGGCAGCATGATATTCTTTGTATTTATCTAGTTGATCTAGTTTAACGCCAACAACTTGGCCGTGTCGTTGCATGGTGTTTCTCCTCTGTTTGGGATCTGAATACGATGATTTTTGGTATCATATGTTGCAGGACAGGTTTATTGTCTGACGCTGAGCCAGTCTCAAAGATGACATAACGGAATACGCAACACGAAATACGTTCTATTTTCCGTAACTTCCACACTCCCGAATCGTCTCATACATGATGATCACGTTTTCGACCGGGGTTTCGGGGAGCAGGTAGTCGTGGCTGGGCGAGGCGATGAAGCCACCGCCGGGCATCATGGTGTTAAGCACATCGATGGTAAGTTGGCGAGCACCTTCGGGGGTGGTTTCGATCAGAGCTTGGGTGTCGATGCAGCCGAAGAAGCTGAAATCAGACCCGAAATCTCGTTTCAAGCCGGCCAGCTCCATGCCGGTGGCGAAAGGCTGTACGGATTGCATACCGTCCATGCCAATGGCAATAAGGTCGGGAAGGAAAGCGCGCATCGAACCGTCAGTGTGAAGTACGACCAGCTTGCCATGTTCATGGCCTAGGTCGACAAAGCGTTTGAGGTGCGGAAGGATGAACTGCTGGAATAAGGGTGGGCTGAGCAGAGGCCCGGTCTGTGCTCCCAGATCATTGCCGATGAAAAAGATGTCGATGGCGTCTGCACTGGCTTCAAAGATACGGGCGCTCACTTCCAAATAGTAGTCGGCGGTGTACTGCATGACCTCATGCACGATCTCAGGATTGTCGTACATTTGGTAAATAAGGCCATCGAAATCCAGTAAGTCAATGGCGTCATGCCAGAAAGGGGACCATTCTCCGCCCAGAATGGCGAATTCGCCACCCCATGAGTCGGCGTCAGCACGGATATTAGAGACATCGATCCAGTCGGGGTCAGGCCAGGGATAGGCATGCACTTCTTCCAGCGTGGCCTCTTTGAGGGGACAATTTAGGGGCATGCCGTAACCATAGCCATGACGTTCGACATCGAAGGGTGAGCGCCAGGTAGCTTCATCTAAGGAAAGCATCTGGTCGGGGCTGCGTTCGGGTGGGCCGGCATAGGTAGAAAATACACGGCGTAAATCATCACCCAGATAACGCAGCAGAGCTTCGTCGTCGGGCAGCGCCAGGTAATCACATGCCAGAGCCTTCCATTCAGGCGAAGCGCCCAGCCAGCAGGGCGCGTGGTCAGGTTCTTTGTGGGCGAAGGAGGTAAGTACCCTTTCCCTAGAAGTCATGGTACGACTCATGTTGTCTCCTGTGGGAGGGAGTGCGTGTCCAAGATCTTGGCTTGGCCATATTTGTGTACTGCCTGTGTCATCGTAACAAAGGCTTCAGCAGGAATGCCATCGTTGATAGCACCCGCTGTGCTAAAAATGCCACCACCCGCCGATTGCAATTGACCGCAGATCTCTTTGACACGTGCTTCTATCCCGGCGTTATCGCCGTAAAGTAATAGGGATGTTGGGAAGTTTCCGGCGAACACGATTTGATTGCCCCACTCCTCCTGCAATGCTCCAATATCGTTAGCTTCTGGCGCCAGGGGATGGATAGCATTAAAACCAAGCCCTTGCAGCATGGGCAACAATGTGTCGATCTTTCCTGGCGTATGTATCATCAAGCGCTTGTCGTGTGCTTTGGCCGGGAGGAGGAAGCGTTCCATGCGAGGAACATACAGGTCTCGCAACAGTTCTGGATCGATCAGAGGGCCACTCTGGTGTGCCAGTTCGTCACGAATCAGGATGAAGCTCAGGTCACTGCCGAAGCGATCATTAACAGCTTGCATGACGCGTTCCTGATGTTCCAGCAACAGATCCATGAGCCGTTCCAGCAGCAGGCGGTCGTCATAAATGAGGAAGAGGGCATCACTGGAACCCACTGCCCGTAAGGCGCTTTGGAAGAAGGAACCAAAAGCGGCAAACACACCAACACCGCTACCCTCGGCTGCTCTAAAATAGCGTTCGAGTGTGTTCAACTGGTCGGCCAGCGGGGGTGGAGGTTCCAGGTGTTCGAGATCGCTCCAGGTTTTGATCGAGCCATCCAGATACTGACTTTTGCCTACTGCGGTGCTGCCATAGATGCTGTTGGGATACCAGTAAAACTGGCAGGGTACAGCGTCGATGCCAAGGCGGCTGGCGAACTCGACATGATCTTCTGGACAGGGTATGGATCCCGGATGTAGTATGCCATTGCCGTTTGTCCGCTCCACTTTTCGTTCTAGAACATATTCGAATAAAGTATGTGCACTGATCTCAAGCTCGAAGTGGGGAATCCGATCCGGGCTGTTTCCTTCGAACACGTCATACAGCCGCCCGGCATCCGGCTTGTCATGGTTGGATAGACTGGGTAGCCGCCACGGGAGCGAGGATCCGCTCCCAGACAGCATGACAGAGGCCGTTCGTAACTCCGCAGGCGTCAGAGCTTTGACCAGGTAGACTTCTTCGGCTGCCTCGCTGCGCAGGGGTAAGCTGATTACCTGGCGATTCTCGTCGACCAAGGAACTGCCGCAAGAATGGCGCACGATAATGCGGGTGGGTAGGACCACATGGCGGGGAGGAAGGGGGATGGTGGTATCCAGTCTGCTCAGCAGCAGTTGGGCAGCATTGGCGCCGATATCGTAGGCCGGCTGCACCACGACTGTGAGAAAGGGGAAGAGGCGTGAAGTGTTGGGCAGGTCGTCAAAGCAAACCAAGGCCATGTCATGGGGAATGCGCAGCCCTCTGGCATCCAGAGCGTCGATTACACCCATGGCGATGGCATTATTGGCGGCGAATATGGCTGTGGGCTTGTTATCTACGCTCAATAATTGATGTGTTAAACGCTCGCCGGAAAGGGAGCGAAACTCGCCGAACTTGACAACGCTGCTGTCGTAAGGAATACCGGCCTCGGCCAGGGCAATGCGGTAGCCAATGACTCGATCGACGGCCGTTGAAGTGTTCGTAGGGCCGGAGAGCATGGCGATGCGCGTATACCCGAGATCAATCAAATGTTTGACCAATGCCCGGGCACCTGAGATCGAATCGCCGGTCACTGTATCCATATCCCAGCCCTCGATGTGCCGGTCGATGACCACGGTGGGGATGTTGCGTTTTCGGAGCTTGCTCAGGTTCTGGGCAGCGGAATCAAAAGGAGCGATGGCCACACCGTCCACGCGTTGGCTGATAACTACATCCAGATAGTGGAGTTGTTTGGCCGCATTTTCATCTGTGTTACAAAGCGACACCGAATATCTCCGACTTTGGGCGGCATCTTCGACGCCGCGTGCGATCGTGGTCCAGAATTGGTTTTGGATGTCGGGCACGATCAGAGCCAGAGATCGAGTGCGTTTGGATCGCAGGCTCTGGGCTACACCACTGGGCACATACCCCATGGTCTCGATGGCTTTTTTAACTTTTTCGCGCGTTGCCGGGCTAACATTTCCTGCGTTGTTGATGACGCGGGATACCGTTACGGTAGAAACCCCTGCTTGTTTAGCGACATCGCTAATGGTGGCCAACGTTGATGCTCCTGTTTCAGAGAACGGTTTCTAAAAACGATATCATGGTATCGATTACATTCAATGTCAGGTTACATGAGTTTGAGCCTGCTGTCAAGTTCGAAAATCAGTTGATAATAATCCTTCGGGTGGATTTGGGAATGCTAAATAGATGGTTTGCAATTAGGAGCGGACATCTCGTCTTGAAATGATCTGATACCATTCCGTCCCGCCGCCAATCTGGCGATGCCGTTCATGGTCCCGATGACCGGATGTAGTCCGAGACATCCGCATTGTAGATCACATCCTCCACCATATCCGCATAGTAGCCCGACCGCTGATCACTGCAGACTCGATGACGGGGATGTCATGGCCCAAAGTGGCCTGATAATACTTTGTGACCGGGGCGGGAAGGTCGGACGGTAGGGGGATGGTGGTGAGCGGGGTAGCCGGTACGGGATATGCGGGAAAGGATTTCGGTTGAATGCGTAGTCCCTCTACCGGCACGAGCACGATCAGGATCACAAGATTGATTAGCGCTCCGCGGTAGGCCACCGACCAATCCAGCACGGTGAGCCCCAACGACAGCAACGTTACGCCAAACAGCAATGGCAACCACCAACCTTGATGTGTGATCAGAGCAACGGCTGCGGCCACGAATCCAACAGCGGCAAGCAGCCACAGCAAACTGATTATCCGTATGCCGGAGGCTCCAACGTCCCAGCGCTCAGTCAGCAGTGTGGTTTTGTAAGGCAGATTTTTTATCTCGGTCAGAGGCCAATAGGCTGCAAAGCCCATCAGATGGATAAGGCCGTGAATGGTTAAAAGGAATACGAAGGTGTAGAAAAGGATACGCGCCATCTGAAGTTGCACCATTACTTTGTTATGAACTGACTACTTTGCACAAATCCTCATCATAAAGATAGGGTTTTATATGGCAGAACATGATATGGATTCGATTTCTTCTGAGTACGCCGCTAAACGCAGTACGCATGGATATCATAATACAGTTGTTGTTGAGCTTTTGGATCTTGGACGTGGGTGACGATCATGAGCTTCAAACCTGTGTCGATCAATCCGCCAGCAACATTGATCGGCGCTGGGTCCCTATAGGTGACGTCGCTGCGGCGCGGCTTGGCCGGAGCGAAGGACAAGACAGCGTCCAGCCGCCGAGCGAACCCCATACGCGCAGCCACGTTTTGCCATTGTGCAACAATTTCACCATAGGCGACAGTAATCGAGTTAGGTAGTATGCCAGCGGTTTTACGCTCTACTTGCTTCCAATTTTTTAGCCAGTCTTTATATAGGGTGTGCTTTTCGTTTAGCTCAGCTAACGATGTTGGTAAGGTAAGTTGCGATATTTTAGAAATAAGATGTGTCGCATCACTAACCGATTGCGCAATTTCAGGCAGTTTTGTTAACTTACTTAGTTGA
>PIVW01000667.1 GCA_003353825.1 Chloroflexota bacterium | reverse complement strand
CGCCGAGATCAGCCATGATCCGCCATGGTCAGCTAATAGTCCGCTGCATACGCTAAGCATACGCTGTGCGTCCGGGTCCGGGGTCCGGGGTGATAGAATCATACGCCAAGCTCAGCAATCATCCTCCATGCACAGCGGATGTTTTGAAATGTTCAAAACATCCGCAGGCCACGCGCGGATAAATGCTGTCCGCTAGTATCCGCTAATAGACCGCTAATAGACCGCTACCATACGCTACCAATACGTTATATACTTTAGCAGTACGCACTGAGACCCTAGCATACGCTGGCAATACTTGGCAATACTTGCAATTATTTAGGGCGGTTCAGGGGCGTATACAACGTATTCCCAGCGTATTCACAACCTATTGGAGGCGTATTTGGCGTATTATGGGCGTATTCTTCAAGTATTCCCCAAGTATTGCTGGAGTATGATGGCATACTGATGGCGGATGATGGCGTATTGCTGGCGTATTGCTGCCTATTGCTGGCATATAGGGCGGTCTCTTGGCGGATAGCGGCGTATAGACAGCGGATGGATAGCGGATGGGAAGTATTGCTCGCGTACTTGGCGTACTGTCGGCGTATGTGGCGGATTGTTGGCGGACTATTGGCGGACTATTGGCGGTTATAAGGGACTCACAGCGCATGCGCGGCGGTTGTAGGGCGTACTAAATCCTATAAAAGGCGCTGCACTGTTGTAACAAGCTCATAAAGTTCTTTTCCAAATATTTGTGCAGTAACTTTCTGAAAGCTACTGATAACATATAATCTTCAACCATCAGCATGCCACCAAAGGCAAAGAAGGGAGTCAGAGGGGCCGGCAAGAAGGGCAAGGCGCCAGCACCCAAGAAGGCCCACGTACCCACGCCGCCACCATCACCACGGGGCAGTGATGAAGACACCAGTGATGCCTCCGATCCTCCACCCCAGAAGAAGGCGAAGAATGCCAAGAAGACTGCCGCCAGGAAGCTCATGGGTGACGCAATCAATGCCCAGAAGGCCGAGAAGACCAAGAAGACCAAGAAGACAGCAGAGGCTGCAGAGATCGCCCGGCGGGCAGCTGAGCACGACGATGAATCGGAAGATCTGTCGGAGAAGGATGATGATGGCACTCCGATAAAGATGACGCCAAGGAAGAAGAGGGTCAAGAGGGATCCCCTCCTAATGCCGCAGGAGGTGGAGGAGGCAGTCATCATCTGGCTCTCGGAGCACAAAGAATTGTGGCACAAGAAGGTGTTGCAGTTCCATGACCGGCCCATGAAGGACAAGCTGTGGCAGGACAAGGCCAAGGAAATCTCCAAGACGATTGGCCGGGAGGTGACGGCTGATGCCCTCCGCACTTGGTATAAGTCGATGAGGACCAACTATGGGAAGATGTCCAAGCAGGATGAGAAGTCGGGAGCGGGGTCCTCGGAGCGCTCCGAGCGCAACCAGTGGGTGCTGGAGAAGTTTGCATTCTGCAAACAAGACATCACGCGCCAGGTCGGGAGAAGTGTTGTACACTTCGGCCCTCCCAACGTTCTGCCCAACCTTGAATACAGTGATGATGATGACAGCGATGCTGTTGCGGATGCGGTCGTAGATGTCCAAGATGAGGACGGGATTCCACCTCCACCACCCTACCCCGGCATCACTTCAGCTTCTACTTCAACTTCAACTTCAACTTCAACTGCTGCCGGTTCCAGCGTGACTCCCAGGAGACTGAAGCAGACGCACTCCCGGAATCCCCGGAATCCCCGACCACCTTCACCCACCCAGACCAGGGAACAGGTCATGGCCGACCTCGGCTGCTCCATCGATCGTGGCAGGGAGCTGTCGGCAAGGCTCGAGGCGGCCCTGGATCGAGCCCAGGACAAGAAGGTCCAGTGGGGGCTGTACTTATCGACAGAGCAGCCGACCATAGACGACCGGGTGTGGACGAAGTACAGAGATGATTCCTACCGGCTACTCCAGCAGGCTCAGGCCGACAGCGACCGTCTGCGGCAGCAGGATCAGCAGGCCCATCCACCTCCTCTTGTGCAAAGACAGTCGTCACTTCCACTTCCCTCACCTCGTCCACAGCCATCTCCAAGGCCTCGGCTGTCACCCATGGGATCGCCACGACGCCAGTACATCCCTCCAGGTCCAGAGACTGACAGCGAGCGGCAGTGGAGGCTGCAGTTTGGCAACCAGACCTATTTGGAGCAGCAGCAGCAGCCGGCGCAGGGTTATTTTCCAAATTACGACCCTACGGCTTACGCTCAGGCAGCCCAGAATTACCCACCGGGACCCTCGGACCCACCTGGACCACCTGCACCCTCGGCCACCTACGGCGGATTTCTGCCACCGCCAGCACCATCACCGCGGTACCCACCAGTCAGTGTCCTCAGCAATGAGCAGCAGCAGCAGAATCTCCTGAATCTCAGAATCGCCAATCAGCAGCGGCAGAATCTCCAGAATCTCCAGAATCAGCAGAATCCCCCACCTGACCTATCGACCTCCGCCGCCGCCTCCGACACCTCCATGGGCACCGGCAGCATCATCAGCACAGCATTAGACATGTCTGGAATCGCCAGAGGTTTGGCCGCTGGTTCCTTCACCATTTCCCCAGATGTGTCCGGAGTATCCGACCGCAACGCCTCTCTGAACACACCCAACCCCACCATCGTCGGCGGCGCCACATTGCCAGACGAGGACTCCAAGTCTAGTGACGAGGAGGAAAAAAAGGCCGAGTGACGCCTCCGAGTCTTGCAGCCCCCCCACCCGGAATAGCTGCCCGGCGCCTACTGATTACGCTAAGCTGAGGGGGGGTGCAGAGGGTACCAGAGGGTTGCAGCCCACCACCGGATTAGCT
>PIVW01000666.1 GCA_003353825.1 Chloroflexota bacterium | reverse complement strand
TTGCGATCTCATCACCTACCAGGGTCTCCAGCCGTTCTGCCATTTCGCCGGCGGCTTTGTTGGTAAAGGTGATGGCCAGGATCGACCCTGGCTCTACATCTTTTTCCTGAATGAGATAGGCAATGCGAGTGGTGAGTGTACGGGTTTTGCCCGTGCCCGGCCCTGCCACGATGATGAGAGGGACATCGGTGGTTTCGACAGCAGCGCCTTGGGCATTGTTTACGGATTGGAGGATTGAGGATTGGAGGATTGAGGATTGAAGATCGGATGTTTCAGAGATTGGTAATTGGCTGGCAGGGGCTGGAGGTTTTGGAACCGTGAGTTGTGAATTGTCGATCGTCAAGTGTGATTGGGGGGTGTTCTGGAGCACATCGTCTGGCGATAACTCCTGGTGTTCTTGGGATGATGCCGGTGGTTCTTCCCCGAACAGATTCATCTGCGGATCTCGTTCACTCTCTCCACGGTCGAAAAGTTTGATAATGCCGAATTCGCCGTCGTAACCGACAATGGCATCGACCTCGCCCTGGCGCATGCGACCGATTCCCGCCGCCAGCTTATCCCCACCACTGCCTGCGATCTGATCGAGGGGCAGGTCGAGCAATACGGCAAGCTCGGGGCCCAGATCGGTCAGCAAGCGCTGATACTCACGTTGCACGCGCTTGCTGTTAGGGCCGACGCCGACAAGCTCGGAGATAATTTCAGGTAAAGGGATCAGGCTGAAATAGGGTTTGACGCCGGTGGGGCGTCCTCCCTCCGGGCGGTCGGCCAGTTCCTCTATCCGATGCCCAACGCCCACCGTCACTTTTTTACCACAAACTGAGCACAGACCACCGTGTGCAACCGTGACCGCTGGCTTCCAATTGACACCGCATTTGCGATGGCCATCCTGATGGTATTTACCCTCTTCAGGAAAGAATTCCAGCGTACCTTTGAACGTGGCCGGATCTCCACTTTTTAGCGCCGCGAATATGGCATCATACGAGCGTTCGCAGTCGAACAACGTCGCCTCACGCGCCAGCTTGGGCGGCGAGTGTGCATCAGAATTGGAGACCAGGGTATAGCCATCCAGGTTGGAGACACGCCAATTCATGGGGGGGTCTGAAGACAATCCGGTCTCCAGTGCGAAAATGTGGGGTGTCATATCCTCGAAACATTCCTCAATCGAATCATAGCCTGATTTGGAACCCAGCATCGAAAACCAGGGTGTCCAGATGTGGGCGGGGATCAGGTGACAGCGGTCGTCCACGTCCAAAATGATCTCCAGCAAGTCGCGTGAGGGCAAACCCAAGATCGGGCGTCCATCGGAGCGAATATTGCCGATTTTCTCTAATTCCACTTGAAGGGTCGCCACCACTTCCAGGCTGGGTGCAAAGATGACATTGTGTACTTTGCGGGTTCTCTCCCCTTTTTTGTAGATGCTGCTGATCTCCCCCGCCAGCATGAACCGCACCTCACCCTGACAACTTGCCGGCACCTCTTGTTTCACTTGTGCTGCGATTTCATCTTTCAAGCGGAACAAGCCTTGTTCTGCCGGTTCCAGGCTTTCATGCATCTCCGCCAACCAGCCGGGATGGGAGATATCACCCGTGCCCACGATCTGGACGCCTTTAATCTGTGCCCACTTTGCCAGATGAAAAAAATTCAGATTTTTGCTGGTAGCGCGAGAGAAGTGGGAGTGGATGTGGAGGTCGGCGATGAGTTTCATACGTTCATTCTGCAGCAATGTCTTCAAGGTATTCGACAAAGGCAATAAGGTCAAACTGAACCATGTCGAAGACCGATTTGACCGCCGTTGCTAAACGTTCCAGACGGAGCGGATCGAATTCAAATGCGTAGATATTGCGTACAACGTGGCGAAAACGAAGATATTCATCGATCTGCTGTACACTCTCAGATGAAAGCACTGCAGGTCGTACCGATGGTAATGAGAGTGACATTTGGTGCAGTAGTTCCCGATGCCAATCATGCCCTGACGGAATACTCTCATCGATATTGTTTGCTATCTGACCAAAGAGACGTTCCAATCCAGCATAAAAATCGTGCAGGTTCAAGGCGACAGAATCGAGATACAGATCCTGGTCTGCTGCATGCCCCTGGGAAGCCTTGAGTCCACGTTCTATCCTGTTTACAACGCGTTCGAGTTCTGCAATTTCTTTGCGAATACGGCTTGCAACTACAGTGTAATTTCCAATCATAAATGAACCCCCTCCTTTTCAATGGTCTCGAGCAGCGACGGAGAGCACGTATCGACATCCACGAGGTTTAACTCGATCTCGGAAGAGAGGTCTCGAACGGCTCCCATCGCCAAAAAGGTGTCTTCTGGCCGCAAACCCCAGACCGCGATATCAACATCGGACCATTTGCTAAAGCAGCTACGATGAATCAACGAGCCGAAGACGCAAATATCACCGGCCCCATATTTTTCGCGCAAGAGTTTCGCCGCAGTTCTAGCCAATTCCCAGGCGCGTTGTTGCCGGCGTTCGAGTGCTTCCTTCTCCCGCACTCGCCGGCGCCGGGCAGCGCTACGATACGTTTCCAATTCTGAAGCTGTTAGTTCCGATGCTGTCGGCATGGTCTGTGGCCTCTCTATCAAGCGTTATTCGCGTATTTATTTTGCTTACGCCGAGTGCAACGCACTGAGCAATACGCAGGCAACAATATCAACCAAGAAATGGGCTAGACCTCAGTGCGTTGTACCCTAGAGTGAACGATTGCCATTATCAATACCTTCGCCGAACATTTGAGCTAATGAGAAAGACAGAGCAGATTGTATAATTGTTTTTTACAACCAGATTCAATCTGAAAAACAAAGGACAATCTGCTCATGATAGATATT
>PIVW01001387.1 GCA_003353825.1 Chloroflexota bacterium | reverse complement strand
TATCAGGCAGCAGCGAGTTTTTGACGGACGAGTTTGCCAATCTTGTTGAAGACCTTGGTGGCAGCCTTTTTGGCTTCCACTGACTCAACAATCTCGCCACGAGCGAGGCAATGAACGTACTCGTCGTTGTGAGCTTGAAGAATCGGCTTGAGTGCGTCGATTTTTGTTTGGCTTTGGTCTTTAGTCATTGTTGTTTGCCTTGTTTCCATATATCTAATATACTACGTTTTTTGGCAGTTTGGAGGACCTATTGTGCCAGTTAGGAAACTGGTCTTACAGATAATTCTCCTCGTAAAATTTGATGATGCCTTCGGTGGTTGGGTTCCCATGCGAAACCCAGTCATGGGCACAGGCATAGATCGACTCCGCACTGTGTTCCGGTGTCCCGTCTTCATTGAGATGTGAGCCGTATGCACGTAGGAGGATCTTCAGTGATCCCACTCGTAGATTCATTCTTTCTACACTATAACGCCAATCGCTATCCATTTTCTACCCTCCATCCACTCTACAGCCAATCAAGGCACCGGCAACTGCTCCACCAGGAACACCGATCCATCTTCCCTCACCACGACTAACAGCACCGCCGATACCACCACCAAGGAGGGCACCGATGATGGATCCTTCGAGGCAGGAGTTGTCGTCTTGGTTTGTCTGGGGTGCGTATTGCGGACCGGTTTCTTCACAGGG
>PIVW01000145.1 GCA_003353825.1 Chloroflexota bacterium | reverse complement strand
GGCAATGCCGGGCGGCGTCCACAAAGTATTATACTTTCTACAGTCAGATAGAACCAAAAAATCGCCTAGCACCCATACCTTGTCCTTTATATCGCATTCTCGTTTGGGGGAGGTACAACTTTAGTGATATGGCGCCAGTTCATCGTGGCGCAAGTAGCTGTGCCGTTCGTAGTAGGCGATTTATCGCCGTGACAGGTGCACAAAAGCGCTAAAGCGCTTACTACAGACTGCCTCTTTAGGTGTGCCGCTTTGTCCGAGTCATAAAATCACATTGCAGCAAAGACCTGGCCTGATCTATAATGAAGTCCTTGTGTAACAGGGACGTTGCAGCCGGCGTCCCTGTCTTTGCATCTGCTGCTATTGAGGTTCGGCCATGGCGCAATATGTCTCTCCTTCAATCGATAAATTGCAGTCCAAACTCTCGTACATGGGGCCGGATGACCTGCTTCTTGTACGGCAAGCTTACGATGTGGCATATGAGCAACATCAGGGGCAGACACGTAACACAGGGGATGCCTACATCACTCACCCATTGGCAGTCGCCGATATCCTTGCCGATCTACGGGCCGATGCAGAGACTATTGCCGCCGGCCTCTTACATGATGTAGTCGAAGACTGTGACTTCTCCGCAGAAAAGATAGAGGAGTATTTTGGGAAAAAGGTTAAAGACCTGGTGTTAGGGGTCACCAAGCTGTCTAAACAGACCAGCACGGAATTGACACCAACCGATAGCCACGGCAAGCCGGACACCTCTATGTACAGTACGAATGGCAACGGCTACAGTTCGTTGGCGCCCACCCCCTCTCGCCAAGCGGAATGGGCAGAGAATATGCGCCAGTTGTTCATGAGTTCGGTTGAGCATCCTCTGATCCTGGTGATCAAACTGGCAGATCGCCTACACAACATGCGTACGCTCAGCGGCCATCCCAATGTGGCCAAGCAGAGGCGTATCGCTCGCGAAACATTGGAGATCTTCGCGCCGGTGGCCAATCGCCTGGGGATGTGGCAGATCAAGTGGGAGTTGGAGGACCTTTCATTCCGATACCTGGAACTTGATCTCTACCAACAGATGAAATCCAAGCTTTCGCAGCGCCGGCGCAGTCGCGAGAGATTTATCAATATCGTGCTCATGCACCTCAAAGCGGATACGGCCAAGGCCGATCTCGAAGCCGATATTACAGGTCGTCCCAAACACATTTATTCGATCTGGCGTAAAATGCAGCGTAAGGGCATCCCCTTCGAAGAAGTCTACGATATCCATGGTTTCAGGATCATCGTCAACACTATTGCCGACTGTTACACCGTGCTCGGGCTCATCCACGCTCGGTGGTTGCCTATTCCGGGCGAGTTCGATGATTACATCGCTCGGCCAAAGGAAAATGGTTACCAGTCCTTGCACACGGCCATGATTGGTCCGGGCGGGCGCCACATGGAAGTACAGATTCGTACCTGGGAAATGGACGAGATGGCCGAGCAGGGTGTCGCCGCACACTGGCGCTATAAGGAACATGGCCATAAGTACGGCCAGGAATTCGCCAACAAAGTCGCCTGGCTCAGGGCCCTGGTGAGTCATGAAGATGATGAATCCGAATCCGCCACCGAAATGGTGGATTCGTTGCGTAGTGACCTTTTTGGTGATCGCGTTTATGTATTCACGCCCAAAGGTGATCTCTTCAGTTTACCGGCCGAGTCTACCCCCATCGATTTCGCTTATTATATCCATACCGAGGTCGGGCATCGCTGCCGGGGCGCCCGAGTCAACGGTAAAATGGTGCGCCTTGATTACAAATTAAAGAATCGAGACAGGGTGGAGGTTATCACCACCAAACGGGGAGGCCCCTCGCGCGATTGGTTGAACCCCCACCTGGGTTTCGTACGCAGCTCGCGTGCACGTTCCAAGATCCGCTCCTGGTTCAGAAAACAGAAACGTGAGCAGAATATCGTCGCAGGCAGACAGTCATTGGACAGGCTGCTCAAGCAGTTGAACCTGCGCGCCACCAGTTACGAGGATGTTGCCAAAGCACTTAAATATGATAATCTGGATGATTTACTGGCCGATTTGGGCTATGGCGATATCTCGACAGAACGGATCGCCGGTAGGCTGGTCAATCTGCAAAAACAGGCAGAGGCTGAACAGGAAAAAGAGCAGGAAATCGCTATCCCCGATATCCCCCTACCCCCACCCGCTCGCCCTGGTGACGAGATCATTGTGCGCGGGGTCGAAGGTCTGCTAACGCGCATGGCAAACTGCTGTCGCCCCATACCCGGCGAAGCCATTGTAGGATACATCACGCGCGGCCGAGGTATCACCATCCATCGCCAGGACTGCGCCAACATCATCAACCGCAACGAGCCGGAACGCTTGATTCATGTCGAATGGGGTGCGGAAACGCCCACCTATCCGGTGCCGGTGAGTGTAAAATCCTGGAACAGGGCGGGGCTGTTACGGGATATCACAGCCGTGGTGGCGGCGGACGGCATCAACATCAGTTCGACATCTACACAGACCAACAAACAAAGCCATTACGCCAGCATGGTCCTGACCCTGGATGTAAGTGATGCCGAGCAGTTGACACGTGTGATGAATCAGATTGAACATATTCAGAACGTGTTTTCGGTGGAGCGCTACCGGCCTTGAGGGGTTGAAGCCGGAGTGTTAGCGCCCAGGTCTACAGGTCTACCGGTCTACAGGTCTACAGGTCTATAGGGTTCCAAATCTCCAGCTAGAAACGTACCAAGCCTTGCCATACATTTTAGCAAATTCATCGTATAATGGGCCTCTTAGGACTGAGAGTTCAATAACTTGCGGAACTCACCGTCATTTCAGGAAGCAACTCGGCAAGTCATTCTGTCCTAAGCGCTTACGAAAAATGAAAGAAAACTTTTTGTCGATGTTTGTTGCAAGTGGCAAGTTTAACCTTGTCTGCGACCGCACTCGCACCTGCGACCTTGTGGAAAAGTGATTATGTCAACTGAATGGTATTGTCACAACTAAAAATCTGCTACTTGCTACCTGCCCCAGCGGGGCCTGATTTTCTCAGCGCAGTCTGGAAACAATCGCTAGGTCCTTATGAAACGTATCCTCCTTGGTATCTACCTGATTGCCTTCCTCATTGTGGTGGTTCTAGTTATCGCCGGTAGTATGCGCTATGGCGGGCCTGATGGATTACTGCTGCGCGTTCGTGCGGAGTTGGCCACCCAACAAGAGGTAGAACACGACCTCCATGTGCCGACACCCCTGCCCACACCTACGCAGCCACTGGTGCAGCAACAATCCGCTACCACGCCCGAGAACATCGCCGTGGCCACTCATGTAACCGCCACGCCGACTACCCAACCCACAGTTACCACAGTTTCATCGCTCTTGCCATCCCCAACACCTATACATGCACCTGCTTCCAGCGGAAAGCCAAATGCAGAAACAGTGATGCTGACAGGATTAACTCACTATTGGCAAACCTGGAACAATTGCGGCCCCGCTACTCTGGCCATGCAGCTCAGCTACTTCGGCAGCGATGTCAAACAAGAAGCGATCCGCCGTTTACTGCGCCCGAATAAAGAAGACAAAAATGTCAGTCCCTGGGAACTGGTTTCTTTCGCCCGTGCGCAAGGGTACAACGCCTTGGTGCGGGTCAACGGTGATAGCGAACGTTTGCGCCTGCTCCTCAGCAACGATATTCCTGTGCTGATCGAAACCTGGCTATTGCCGGAGCCCAATGATGGCATGGGGCATTACCGCTTGTTGACAGGCTACGATGATACCAATCAGACCTGGACTACTTACGATAGCTACGTTAGCACCGGTGTCAAACCGAATCAACCCTATCGGGGCGTACGCATACCTTTTGCCGAGATTGATAGATTCTGGCCGGTCTTCAATCACACTTACGTCGTCATTTACAGTGACGACCAGGTAGCCGTTGTCGAAGGCATTCTCGGCTCCGACCTCGACGACACAATCATGTGGCAGGATGCATTGGCGGCAGCCGAAGCTGCGGTCAGTCAGACACCCGACAGTGCCTTCGCCTGGTTCAATCTCGGCACAGACCTGGTAGCCTTGGGACGCTATAACGAAGCGGCCACAGCCTACGATCGCTCTCGCCTCCTGGGGTTGCCCTGGCGGATGCTCTGGTACCAGTTCGGACCGTTCAAGGCATACTACGAAACGGGTCGTTATAACGAGGTACTATCGCTCGCCGATGCTACATTGCGGACCACTATCCATGTCGAAGAGCTTCATTACTGGCGGGGCAAGGCATTGGAAGCCATGGGTGATATCGATACCGCCCGCCGGGCTTACGAAAAAACCCTTAAAATTAATGCGTACTTTGAAGACGCGAATGCAGCATTGGCAGCTTTGAAGCATGACACCTAGCGCCGAACACACCGCTCGCAATCGCCACCTTGCCCGCAACACCCTTTTGGTGGCAGCATCGTTCGGCCTGGCCGCGGCAGGCGGCTTGTTGCGCAACATGATCATCGCCAGGCAATTTGGGCTCGGCGCTGAACTGGATGCCTATTTTGCCGCGTTTCGCTTGCCGGATCTGCTTTTTACGATTGTGGCGGGCGGGGCGCTTGCGACAGCTTTTATTCCCATTTTTGCAGAATTTCTGAGTGCCGGCGACCGCTCTGGCGCCTGGCGATTGGCAAGTGCCATCACCAATCTGGTCGTACTAGTGACGTTGGGGTTTGCGTTGTTGGTGGGGTTATTTGCCCCCTGGTTGGTTCGAGTGTTTATCGCCCCCGGATTTGACCCCACCCAACAGAGCGAGACCGCCGAACTCATGCGTCTGGTGCTACTCTCGACCGTTATTTTTGGGATCAGTTCGGTGCAGAGTAGCGTTCTACATGGCTTCAAACATTTCCTGTTGCCCGCACTGGCGCCGGCCATGTATCCCTTGGGCGTGGTCTTGGGTGCGCTGTGGCTTGCGCCCACGTATGGCATCAAAGGTCTCGCCATCGGCGCTGTGGCCGGCTCACTCTTCCATTTGCTGGTCAAAGTGCCGGGCATGATCTATTTTGGATTTCGCTGGTGGCCCGTGCTTGACCTCAAAACCAGGGCCGTCCGCAGCGTTTTTATTCTTATGGGACCCCGCATTCTTGACCTGGCAGTGTTTCAACTTACCCTGGTAGCAACTACAAATCTGGCTTCGCGCCTCGACCCCGGCAGTGTCAGTGCCTTGGAATGGGGCTGGGATGCAATGCAACTACCCGAGACCATTATCGGTACCGCCTTTGGCCTGGTAGCATTCCCGACCATGGCAGAGTTGGCAGCTCGCAAGAATATGGCGGGGCTAAGAGATACGCTTTCAGAGACATTGCGTGCCGTCTTCACATTGACGATACCGGCGGCGGCGGGGCTGATTCTATTGGGTCGTCCCCTACTGGGCCTGCTGTACCAAGGCGGGAATTTTGATGCTGCAGCCACCGAAGCGGTTTTCATCGCACTCCGTTTCTTCGCACTGGGACTGGTAGCGCACGCCGGCCTGGAATTGATCGCCCGCGCCTTTTTTGCGCAGAAAGACACAGTTACGCCACTACTCATCGCTGTCGTCGCGGCAGCGATGAACATCTTGCTGAGCATCATCCTCATGCAAATCCTCGGCCACGGTGGATTGGCTCTGGCAAATTCATTGGCCGTAACCGCCGAAGTGATTGTATTGCTCTATGTGTTAAGAAAACGCTGGGGTTCGATTCATGGTCGAGATATTTTGCAAACAATAGGAAAGGTGCTGCTGGCCACCCTGGCAATGAGCCTTGTCATCATTCTGGTGCTCTCCCTAACTGCCAACGCCGAATTTGGTCAAATATCAACACTATTGGCGGCCAGCAGTGCCGGATTAGTGACTTTTATGGCTGCCGGACTGCTTTTACGTGAGAAAACGTTCAAACTTATACCGGCTTCGTTGCTAGGGCGCAGCACGTGGTAGTCCCGTCTAGGCACAGTTGGAAGCAGATGGTATACTCTATAAATCGTCATTCGCCGCCTGTTCGTCTGGGATGGAGGACTAGAAAAAATGCCATACGGTGCAATCTTTAGCAACACCCTACGATTAATTTGGAAAGAGAAGAAATTATGGCTATTTGCTATTATTGGTCTACTTCTGAGCGCTTTAGTATCTTTAATCTATTTGGTCCAGGTGCTCAACTGGCAATCAGCCATGCTTGCCTTTGCCACTGATCCTGCCGGAATCAGTAACGTCGATTCCGATGCGTTCTTTTCTACAGTGGTCGGAGGAGTTCGCACGATCTTTGGAGGCATAACTTTGATGGGCGCTGCCGGTTTAATCGGGTATATACTCAACCTGATCATGCGCGGTGCTACGATCAGTGAAGCCGACCAAGTATTGGCCGGTGGAGATGCTGATGTTGGCCGGGGTAGCAGGGTGGGATTGAGCCGGGCCTTGCGCCTTTTTGGTGTAGATTTATTGTGGTGGATTCCATTACTCGTAATTTTAGTCTCCGGCGTGGTTTATGGATGGAATTCCATCAGCAGTTACATTGGCCTGTTCTCGGGAGGGCACGAGTCAACAGCCGAACTCGTCGCTTCCTTTAATTCAATCGTGAGTGGTTTGAGCAACACAGTAGCCATTTTATCTTGCTTGACTTTGGTCTTCATTGTGCTGCGAGTGCTCTTTGCCCCTCTGATGTACCAATCCGCCGTACAGGGTAAGGTATCATTTTTTGGCGCCTTGAAACAAGGTTTTGGACTGGCAATTTCCAACCTTGGCGCCATGATAGTTTTCCTGATTCTTATCCTGATTCTGCAAATCGTTCTGGTTATCATCCTCCTGCTGCTAGCCGTACCGCTCATGGGTATATGGATGTCATCGTGGACCAACCAGATGATTGGATTCTTTATGGGCAGTGAAGCCGCTTCGGGAGCAGGATCCACACTGGCTATCATTGCTAGCCTGATTCTTGCGCTGCTGGTATTTCTAGCCTCGACCTATGTACAAAGTTTTAAGCTCTCGTTGTACGCCAATATGTATCGGCGCTTGACCGGAGGATCGGCGGAAGAAAGTTCGGCACAAGAGGTCGATGCAGAGGCGGGCGTCCAGGAAGAGCAACCTGTCGCAGAGACCGCTGCTGTTGTCGATAGTTATGCTGCTGAAGAAGATGCAGATTCGGCGCCCGCAGAGGATGAAGCGATTGATGCAGATTCGGAATATACTGCCAGCGAAGGAGAGGATGACCTCACTGCGATCAACGGCATTGGATCCAGTTACGCCAAACTTCTAACTGAGGCCGGTATCGCATCGTGTGCTGCAGTGGCATCATCAGATGTACAAGCCTTGCAAGAGATCATCGATGCCCCCGAATGGCGGAATGTAGATTACGCTGATTGGATAGAGCAAGCTAAGGCAATGGGCAAACGAGCAGAGGTTTAATTCCACTTGCCCATAGTATCAGGAATCCAAAGCATCCGGATAGTGGCGCGCGCTCTGCTGGGGCGCCCAGCATGTTCAAGCTTGCCCACTTAGAAATCGTCTGAGAATAAGTTCCCCTGTCGGTCATTGTGAATGGGTGCAGTTCAAAGCAATCCCCAAGGTACATGTGCAAATGAACCTTGGGGATTGCTTTGAACTGCACGACCTGCGGTGAACGACCTAGGGTCCCTCGTAATGACAGAGCCAGGAGGTGGTTTTCAGAAGGTCACTTAGTTTCTAGTGAATGCTCATGGTATCACCATGGTATATTTTGGCTCTTTGGGATTTTGCGTGACAAACACGAATCTCGGCCGATGGCACCGCTACATCTCGTAGCTAGCAAGGTGCGAAGCGCTGACATTACACTCCTCTGCCATTTTCCGAACGCTCCACGCATTGTGGTGTGAGACAACTTTCTGTTTCAATAATAAAACCTCTCGTTGTGAGCGCTCACAACGAGAGGTTTTCGCTTCTGTAAAAGGGGGGGTTGAGGGTGGCGAGTAGTTTATACTACTAGCCGTTACGGCATACTATCATCGCTGTGATCATCTACCTCAACCTCAACCTCCACCGGGTCCACCGGGTCCACCGGAGCTTGAGCACCACCAAGAAGGAGCAGCCTGATCTGCTGAACGACTTCAGCCAGATCCGTTGGCAACGCAGGTACATAGTCGAGCGACCAGTTGTTCTCGATAGTAGCGGTTTCATTCTGAGCCCTCAGCCACTCTGCGAAGGCTGCATTACGGCGGTTGTCCAATTCGGCTTCGTCAACTTCGCGTTCGGCATCATTCTCCTCAACCTGTATCAGGTGATAGCCGAACTGGGTTTTCACCGGTTCGCTTAGCGTGCCCGCTTCTAACGAAAACGCGACTTCGTCGAATTCGGGCACCATGGTACCACGGCCAAACCAGCCCAGATCACCACCCTGATCGGCATTGGTGGCATCATCTGACACCTCAGCGGCGATATCTTCGAAGGATTCTCCGGCCAGAATGCGTGCGCGGATGGCCTCTATCTCGGCGAGGGCCTCCGCATCAACAGATTGTTGTGATGCAGGATCAGGTGTGGCATTGACTCGGGCCAGAATATGCCGCGCCTTTACCTGATCTTCTTCTTCGTTTACTTCTTCGACCAGGATAAGATGATACCCGAAATCAGACTTAATCGGTTCGCTGATCTCGCCTGGCTGCAAAGCGAAGGCAGCTTCCTCAAATTCAGGTACCATGGCGCCACGACCGAACCAGCCCAAATCACCACCCTGGGCTGCACTCGAATCGTCGGAGACGTCGATGGCAACTGCGGTGAACGCTTCGCCGGCGTCGATGCGAGCACGGGCGTCCTCGATCCTCTGCAGGGCGTCTGCTTCTGCTTGGCCGGCATCCACCGGTTCGGGATCGGCGTTTATAAGGATATGGCGAGCGCTTATCTGCTCTTCCGTAGCCTCGTATTCTAGTGGGACTGTCTCAGTCAGGCGTTCGCGCAGCAGGGGGAGCGCCACCAATGCGCGGAACTCCGCCTCGGTCAGGCTATCTCGATCACCCAAGGCTGCGACTCTTTCATCATAGGCTGTCTGGAATTCGTCGGCAGTCATGGGTGCTTCGACGGTGTCGGTGATCCCTTCTGAAGCCTCGGGTGTAGGTACAGGTACAGCATCCCGTTCATAGCCAAATTGCTGTTCGATTTCAAGTTGAATTTCTTCTTCGCCAACGGCCACATCATACTCTGCCGCGAGCTGCCGTATCAATGTTTCCTCGATCATGTTATCCATCACGGTCAACGAATAGCGCTCTGGCGTGCTCAGGCTCTCGAAAAGCTGTTGGATGATTTGCGAGAAGGGATTGGCGCCTCCCTCACTGGTAAACTGCTGGCCAAACTGAACATATTGATCGATCTGATTGACCAGATTATCCTGATCAAAACGAAGGCGGCGCTGGAAATCGGCCACAGGAATCGCTTCCTCGTTCACCTCGGCGATCGCGCGCCGGGGTTGGATGACGAATTCGCTGATCACAGCGGCCAGTAACAGGACGACTACTAAACCGACAGCGATGCCCACGCCAATGATAATACGCTGTTCGGTTTTAGCTTCTTGCTGGCGCAAGCGCCGATGCCGGCGTGGTTGCACCACCTGTTCAGATACTTCGGGTTGGTCATTACGACGTCGTTTTGCCATAGTTAGTTCGTATTTACTAGGGAATGGAAAACCAATGGAATGGTATCTGTGTAAACAACCGTGCAACTATCGATCAGAAGATCGGCGTTGGCGAGAATCTCCTGAACCATGCAGGCGGACGTGGTCGGCTGTATAGGGCAAAAACGCCAAGAAACGAGCACGCTTGATAGCCATTGCCAAGCGACGCTGATGTTTGGCACAAGTTCCGGTGCGACGGCGGCTGTAGATCTTGCCATGATGTGTCACATAGCTGGCCAGTAGTTCAGGTTTTTTGTAATCGATATAATCGACCTTATCCACGCAAAATGAGCAGACACGCCGCCGCATACGGTTTCCTTGTTGGCGCCCGCGTCCGCCCTGACGTTGGCCGCCCTGGCGATTTCCACCCTGGCGTTGGCCCCCCTGGCGGTAACTGCTCTGACGCTGAACATTGTTTCTAGGCGCCGGGCTTTTGCTTTCTTTGGCAGGCTGCTGCTCGGGCGCCTGAGTTGGTTCAGTTGCTGCTACTTCGGTGTTCGGTTTGGGCTGAATTGTCTCTTCTGCCACAATGTCCTCCAGAATATCTTTCGTTAATCGGGTTAAGATAGAACCCGAATTAGCTCAAATTGAGCAGGTTGGATGGGTGTTAGGCGCTTACTCAAAATTATCGACAACTTATTGTTGATGTTTGTGGCAAATGGCACGTTGCAAGTGGCCAGTTCAACCTTGTCTGCAACCGCACCTGCTACCTGCCCCAGCGGCGGGGCCTGATTTTCTCAGTGTAGTCTGGAAACAATCGTTAATCAATTAAAAGGGGAGATCGGGTTCTTCTTCGGCATCGTTATCATCAGGCTCACGGCGGGGGCCACTATGTTTGCCATCCAGAATCAGCATTTCGCTGGCTACCAGTTCGGTACGATAGTGGCGATGCCTGTCGTTATCTTCCCAGTTGCGCGTTTGCAGATGTCCTTCGACATACACACGTGACGCTTTGCGCAGGAATCTATTGCATATCTCGGCCAGATTGCCCCAGGCTACTACACTGAACCATTCTGTAGCCTCGCGGCGATCGCCGTCCGATGTTACCCAGGAGCGGCTGGTGGCAACGCTGAAAGTCGTGACAGGTTTACCACTAGGCGTGTAGCGCATCTCCGGATCTCGACCTAGATTACCGATAATCATAACCTTATTCAAGCCTCTAGACATTTGCCCACTCCTTAGGTGATTGTTGCTCCGCCCTGATCAAGGGTGCGATGATGTGTCTACGGATCAACTCCGAATGAATTTACATCACAAAACGACCTCTTGATAAGGACTTAGGAGAGAATAACACCCGAATACACTTCCTCTAGATGATCGTAAAGTTTCGCATGTTATTGAATTTTCAGTCCTAAGGTTACCGATCTTGTTTGCGTACGGGCAGTTGTCGCAGCACATCTTCGCTCAGCCGCATCACCCGAGTGAGTTCGTCCACCTGCTTACCTTCAAGACGGAAATCGAACTGGATATAGGCGGCTTCCTTTTGTTTGTTGATGGCGAAGGCAAGGTTGCGACGCCCCCAGGGGATGACCTCGACCACTTCCCCACCCAGGTCCGTGATCCGCTGTTGCAGCCATTGCGACTGCGCTTCCACACCCTCTTCATCCAGACCGGGATGAAGTAGGGTAACCATTTCGTATTCCTGCATATGAAAATCTCCTTTTCTGCGGGAAATTGTCAGCGGTCAACACCGAGCACCCTCGCGACAGCGAGGGCCCTCGGTGGGCCGATGACAGAAAAGAGTAAGGGGCATTTGATGGACCCCTTTATGATAACCGAGTAAGTATGCCACAGGAGAAGGTTAGGGAGCAAATGTCATCAGCTATGCGCCGCCGCATTTATATCGCCTTGCCGCCAGAATGAAATACATGTCATGGAATATACCCTTGATGGGGTCGCTTAGGTTGTTCCAAGAAAATAATAATCCAAAACTCGTGAAACGTGAAACGTGGTGCGTGGTGCGTGGTGCGTAATGATCTCACGCCTACATCCTCACGTTTTACGTTTCACGCATTAGGTGCAAAGACTGAACCGAACAATGGTTTGCCAAGTGTCAGGCCCTCAAGTATAATGCGGACGCTGCTGAAGAACAGCATATCGCACAGGGTTGCCACCGAGATTCACCCGGCTCGGCACACAAGGACAATCCCAGGCGAGACTATTGTCGGGGCGTAGCGCAGCCCGGTAGCGCGCACGGTTCGGGTCCGTGAGGTCG
>PIVW01001386.1 GCA_003353825.1 Chloroflexota bacterium | reverse complement strand
CTTTGTAGCCGTAGCTAGTACGAATGGCGGTACAACTACCAACACTGCCACGGCCACGGGCACACCGCCAAGCGGGCCCCCGACTGAAGGACATGACGTCACCCCCCCTGTTCAGATCGCAGGTCCGTCAGTGAGCGTCACCAAGGCAACTACTGACCCGAGTGATCGACAAGCCCAGGTGGGGGAGCTGGTCACCTTCCAGGTTGTGGTCACGAACAACGGCGACACCGAGTTGAACGTGGCGCCGCTGATCGATACATACGATTTCGTCTGCTTTAGCTATGATAGCGCCAGCCCGGCGCCAGATAGCGCCGCCAATGGCACCCTCTTCTGGCAGGACTTGACAGAGACCTTCAGTGGGAATCTGGGTGTCGGCTTTAGCTTCACAGTAGATGTGACATTGCGCACTACCGCAGTCTGCGATCTGGCGGTAAACATAGCCACCGTGCAGGGCGCCACCGACGTAGGCGGCGCTCCAGCGCAGGTTGTGGAAGATGATGATTACGTGCAAACCAGCCAGAGCACGGTAACTCTCTAGCAATTGTTCCCAGACTGCGCTGAGAAAATGAAGCCCCGTTGGGGCAGGTAGCAAGTAGCAGGTCGCAGGTACAACTTCGCTTGCAGACAAGGTTGAACTTGCCACTTGCAACGTGCCACTTGCCACACACATCGACAAAAAACTGTCGATG
>PIVW01001385.1 GCA_003353825.1 Chloroflexota bacterium | reverse complement strand
GGCGTACATAGCACCGTGTAGGCACCACCGCCCTCCACCTCGATCGTCAGTGGACCCTCGACCGCCACCTGACAGTCCTCGTCGACCGGGGGCCCGCCCACATCCGTGGCGATTCTCTTAGCCGATACATCTTTTAATGCTTCTTTGCTGATCCGGGGACTATTCATGGGCAAAACCTCTGAAATCTCGTTTCTTCCTGGACATTATATGACGGATACCTGTTCTTTCAACCAACGGCACCATTTATCCCCCAGGCCGAGCCCGAATAAAAGCATAAAATTAGGCCATTAAGCCCAAATACCTGAGCGATCCCCTAGATGATTTCTTCCAGTTATAGTATACGTGCACAAAATTTAAGCATCGGATTTGTCCGATGCCTGGCAATCCTAAGCAGCCTACACGCGTTAGGCAATGAGGTGTTTCATGGCACGATCAATTGAGGACTTACAGTACTTTCTCAATCCGCGATCTATCGCAGTCATCGGGGCGTCGAGCAATTTCACGAGCATCAGTGGAAAACCGCTCTTCTACCTTAAGGATCACAACTACGAAGGCGAGGTCTACCCGATCAACCCCAAGTACGACGAGCTCAACGGCTACAAGTGCTACAAGAGCATTAAGGATACGCCCGGACCGGTCGATCTCGCCCTGGTGGCGGTCAATGCCAGATTGGTGCTGCCGATGCTTAA
>PIVW01001384.1 GCA_003353825.1 Chloroflexota bacterium | reverse complement strand
CCAGGTCCGCCGCCTCATGAAGGGCGGTGGCTTCCGCCTCGAGGGCGAGCAGCTTCGCGACCCCGTCGCCACCTGGGACGGCGAGGGCCAGCCCATGATCCAATACGGCAAACGCAAGTTCCTGCGCCTCAGCCTGGGCTAAGCACGTTCGCCGTCCCGCCTCGCCAGACCGGTCCGCACGACCATGGAATGAGCTAGCATCAGGGGGGGGGCTATAGCCCAGCTCGCTGCGTCGATGGTCGCTAGTGTGGCATCCCATTTACCGTCCCAAATGTATGATAACCTAGTGAAGTGCACGTTAAAATCAGAAGACTCACCGTACTGGGAGCTGTCGCCGGAACCATACGATCCACCGCCATCCTAAATAGCAATGGCGTGAGAGCAATCCTCACTGCAAGCCTATCAATCGTAGAGAATGATAATGGGGGGAACATGGAACTTATTCAAGTATCACACGAGGTTGGAGACAATGCTAAATCGCCGATAGAGGGACATCAGACGTGGCGTCTCTATAAGAATAGGGCCATTGAATATGATGACTTTGGCGCTAGCGTTCAGGATACCACTCGAAGGTAAAGGCTGAGAGTACGCTACAGTAGGGTAGGCCTGCTACTGTGGTATACATGAGTTATATGGGTTACCTTAGAGGGTAGTCAGAAACTTGTAGAGCTACTACTCTAGTATCAGAGT
>PIVW01000665.1 GCA_003353825.1 Chloroflexota bacterium | reverse complement strand
TCGCCAATCCCCACCGGTGAAGGGTCCATTGCTGTGGCCGCACAAGACAGGTTGATCGACCTGCCCCAGGGGCAAAAAGCCATTATCACTGAAGTCAGCGACCACGACGCCGACATGCTGAGGCTCCTTGGCGGGTTGGGGCTGTTTCCTGCCACAGAGATAGAGATGTTGCAATCGGAGCAGACAGACGTGACGGTCCGGGCCGATGGTGAAGAGCACAGGGTGCCCCATGATATCGCCGAATACATCTTTGTCCTGCCCCGCACTTTATGATCGATTATGGATGAATTAAAACCCACGTCGCCTCGCATAATCCAGCGCAGTTGGGGACGGATCGATGTCGAAGGGTATGAAACATTCAAGGATGTGAAATTGTACCCTGGTGGGGCCAGCGCCTGGCGTTGGCAGGAAACGGGTACCCACCATTCACCCGGAGTACAGTTTACTGATATAGAACTTATCTTGGCTCATGATGCCCAGGTCCTTGTATTGACCACGGGCGTTCTCGGTCGCTTGAAGATCCAGCCTGATACGTTCAGACAATTGCAGGAGCGCGGCATCCGCGTACATGTGAAGCGCACTCCCGAGGCTGTGCGGCTGTACAACAAACTTCGAGATCAGGAAGCTGTTGGGGCGCTCATTCACTCGACATGTTGACATTTTGGCAGTACTGAGACATTCCCAAGAAGACGTCATCTAGGAGGCTGTCGGAGAAGTCGCCCGAAAGGCTTTTAGAACACGGATCAAGGCGGAGGCACACGTATTTTCACTGTGAAACACAAGGATCATCCTCGAATATCTGTGTCCTGATGACTTTTCCGACAAGCTGCTAGCACTTGATTATCTCTACTGATGACGCCATCATCCAATGCACTAGGATACGCCTGGAATGCCTTACCGCTACGCGTCCAAAAAAAAACGACGCTTCGAGATTGTCGCTCGAAGCGTCGTTTGTATTCTTTTGAAAGCAATGATGTGACTTTAGGCTATGGTGATGGATTCATCCAAGAAGACATCCTGTACGGCATTAAGCAGTTCAACACCCTCGGCCATGGGTTTTTGGAATGCTTTTCGACCGGAAATGAGACCCATGCCACCGGCGCGTTTGTTGATCACAGCGGTGCGCACAGCCTGGCTAAGATCGTTTTGGCCCGAGCCGCCACCGGAATTGATCATGCCGATGCGACCCATGTAACAGTTGACAACCTGCCAGCGTACCAAGTCGATGGGGTTATCACTGGTCAGCTCATCGTAAACCCTGGGATGTGTCTTGCCAAAACCAATGGCGTTGAAACCACCATTGTTCTCCGCCTGTTTCTGTTTGATGATGTCGGCCTCGATGGTAACGCCAATGTGATTGGCCTGGCCGGTAATATCTGAGGACACATGATAGTCGACGCCATCATGTTTGAAGGCGGAGTTACGGAGATAGGCCCAGAGGATCGTTACCAAACCCAATTCATGCGCACGTTGGAAAGCCTCGCTGATCTCTTGTATCTGGCGACGGCTTTCCGGAGCGCCGAAATATACGGTGGCGCCGACGGCAACAGCGCCCAACTCAAAGGCCTGATCTACACTGGCGAAGTAAGTCTGGTCCGCTATCTGTGGGTAGGTCAGCAACTCATTGTGGTTGATTTTGACGATGAAGGGGATTTTATGGGCATACTTACGTGAGACAGATCCCAACACACCAAGGGTTGAGGCACAAGCATTACAGCCACCTTCGATTGCCAGTTGCAAAATACCTTCGGGATCGAAGTACAGGGGATTGGGGGCGAAAGAAGCAGCGCCTGTATGTTCGAGACCCTGGTCGACTGGCAGGATTGAGACAAAACCTGTACCGGCGAGCCGGCCATGATCCAGGATGGCCTGATAATTGCGAAGCACTGCATTGGAACGGTCTGTCTGTGAGAAGACGCGGTCGATATAGTCGGGACCGGGAAGATGGAGCATCTCTTTGGGGATACCGGTAGCGGTATGGGTAAGAAGGCTTTCGGCCTCGTCGCCGAGTAATTCAACAATAGGTATTGTCATTTTTGTACTCCTGATTTGAAAGATATTGTGACCCGTTCATTGGTTCGTGTCCCACACTTCGTTGTGATATACACACAAAAATGAACGATAATTGGTAGCTTGTTCAAAAAATACGAAAACCTGAAGAAGTTTATCACCAGTGCAGTAGTTTGACAATGATTTTCATCATATTCAGGCGCGAAAACGCCGGTTCATGTGTAGAACCGGCATGGTAATATCGTTCGAAACCGTAGAGTCGCAGCAGTAACACCTTGCATCTGTCATTCAATGATCTGCACAGTCATTGACCCAATCCCATGATCTACATGTAGTTCAACCCGGTGTTCGGCGCTGTCGTAGTTCGGTGAGAGATAGCGGTTGCCGTCCTGAATAAAATCGCCCCGAATCTGGCGGTTGCCCAATCCCGAATCAATTTTCATGCGTACTGCCAACGTATCGGGAATATCTACTGTTGTGTCTCCGATGCCGCCGTCGATTTTTGCCGTGAACACTCCGTGCGCTGGCAAAGTGATGCGTGTTGCACCTAAACCACCATCCAAAGCAAGGTGCTCCAGCATGGCATCTCGAAGTTCAAGTGTTCGCACGCCAACACCGCCATCGATCTTCAAACGCGTTGCCGTATTGGGGTTGAGGCTGACGTGCCATCCCCTGCTGCTTGTCCAGGCGCCGGTAAAGGGAAAATACCAGCGGACAGCCAGTGGTAGGACTGCACTTCAACTGGGAGTAGGACACCATCGTTGAATGAGGCGTAAAGCCTCTAGCGATGGCCGCCCTCGTTGCTTGTGGGGCCGCCACTGCGGCGGAGGAACTTTGAA
>PIVW01000664.1 GCA_003353825.1 Chloroflexota bacterium | reverse complement strand
TGGTTATTTGCACTCACATTCTACAGGTTTTGCCTTTGTCTCCCCAGTTTCTCTTCATCGAAAATGGCCAAAGTCGAGGCAATAAGAAGCGGTTCCAATTTAACTAAAAGGGTACCAGCGAGATTCGTGCGTAGATATAGGCTAAGGAGAGGGATCACACTTCGCTTTGGGCGTCGTGCTGGCTACTTCGGTCATCCGCCAGCTGAACGGTTAGGCTTCACGGTGATAGTCGTGGTGTGGGTATGAGCAATATTCGTGCGTAGATATACGCTAAGGACGGGCTTCTACGCCAGAACCAGATTTCGGTTCAAGACATACTCGCCGTAAAGCAGGATGTTATCCCAGCCTATGGGGCTAATGTGTTCCAGCAGTGACAGATCGACACCCACAGCCTCTGGCTCTCCTTCCAGAATCACCCGGCTCATCTCTTTCGCCTGCCAGTAGATGATGCAAGCCATGATAAGGGTCAAGCAACTGCTAGTGTTTTTCTGGCCCTGCAAGTCGCGAGCTGTCAGCGTACCCTGTTTGCCATATGCAACTTGCCGTGCCAGCGCGTGTAACTCCTCTCCCTTGAGTAGCCCTCGGCGCACTCGCTGGCGGACCAGCGGGTCAGACATGTACTGCAGTATGTACTCCGTCTTGAACACCCGACCTAACTCCCGATTCGCTCGGTAGAAATGATTCGTGCCGCTGTAGCCAGCTAACCGCTTGAGAGCGGTGGACGCTGTCGTGTGTCCACTCTCCAACGAAGCATAAAACTGTCCCATCCGATCCCACTGGTCACAAATCCAGTCCATGCGAATAGTGCGGTCGCGACGTTTAAGGAGAACCTCAAGCGGACCGAAGTCGCGATCGAGGTTAATGCGGTAGATGCGCTGTTTGTGCAGGCCGCGAATGCGCGGAGCGAAGCGGCGGCCGAGCATAGCGAAGGCAGCGAAGTTAATCTCCGTGTAGCCATGAGTGTCGGTGTAATGCTCTTCCAGAGCAAGGTCGCTCTCATTGTAGAGTAGCCCGTCGAGGACGTAGGCAGCATCCCGGTCGGTGCATTCGATGGGCGTGCTGTAAAAAGGTGCGTAATTATCGGACACGAAGGAGTAAAACTCCAGTGCATACTCACTGAGACGATGGCTATAGGTACGCTGCAACACTTTTCGTCTCAGATGGAAGCGTTGTCCATCACTGCTGGATGTCTTTCCACCTCCCCATGCTTGTGTGACGTCTAGATTACTCATGGCATTGACCAGTTGGGCCAGAGCCTGGCGTTGGGCTTCTTCCGTGAGTTGCCAATCTGCGATATGGTGAATGTTGCGGTAGGTAACGCCGTCTGTGAGGCGAGACATCGTGTAAGGACCGATGTTACATCCGTAGGCCATGATGGTGGCTAACACCTGGCATACGCTTTCGGCTTCCCGCTGTCCTTGCTGGCCGAGTGTCATGAACTGATGGGTGAAGTTCAGCTCGTTATCTACCTCAATGAGCAGTTCCGGCAGCTTGATAACTCTCAAGTTTTCGCCTAGCCACTGTCGCAGTCCGTCCAGCTGCTTTTTTGTGGGCGCATCTAGTCTCTCTGCCTGATCAATGGACAGATGCCATCCATCGTCGTCTACACTGGCATACGTGTTTTCTGGCAGTCCTTCTAGAAAACTGTCATAAGCCTTGTCCAGTCGCTGCCTCAGATACTCCAGCACGTCATCCGTTACGGTGGGCAGCCCAGCGCGCTGAAAGAATGGCCCTCGCCGGGTTTGCCATTGGGATTTCGCGATGAAGAAATCGTCGAAACGACCAAACCGCTTGCTCTGAGAGACGTAGATATTACCCGCCCTGAGTTCATCCCGAATCGCCAATAGCAAGGCGCACTCCCAGGGCCGTTTTCTGACTTCGCCATTCTCTTCCACCAGCGCCCGAAGATTGCGCCTGATGAATTCCAATGGAACATCTTTCGGCAGTTTTCGTTTGTTGGCATCGTTCAATTCTCGAAGTAGTTCAATTGCTTCCACTAGTGAAGATGTTGTACCCTCCTCCGTATGGAATTCGAGATGTTCTAATAGCGCCGGTGTAAAACGGCGCAGTTGGTAAAAACGGCGCTGCACCAGATGGAAGGGATGGCTGTACTTACCCTCTCGGTAGCTGTCTACCGCTTCCACCTGACTGTTCAGCAAGTCCCGGTCAACCCTGCCGAAAATTACCTCGCGCAGTGTACCCTCGACGACTTCATCATCAAGAAGCACTTTGCCAATGATTCGGAAAGAATCCAGAGAAGCCTGTAGCACTTTGCGCCGTTTTCGCATCTCCTCCTCTACCTGGGTCTCGGCGCGACTATAGATACTGGTCATAATCTTGTCGTGCATATCAACCATGTGGTCGATGGTGTCTCGGTACGTCTGCCAGAGAAAGCAGACCAAGACAGCATAGCGGCGGGAAGGAATAAGTTGGAGCAAGCGATCTGCGGAGCAGCGCTGAGCGTAATGCGTCAACGATCGCTGGTAGTTGTTGTTAAGCCAGGTAAGATCAATCGTGAGGATGCCGGTTTCCTCGATTTGTTCCAGCTTGTGGACGAGCCTCAACATTGACTTTGTAGAAGCCTGGCCCGGTGGCTGCTTCAGGTGTTGAAATGGCGTCTGAGAGCTTCGCTTCGCCTCCAGTAGCTCATCTAATCTCTCCTGAAATGGCTCAGACACCAGCATTGAGATTCGCTCGTAGATATGCTCCCGCGCCTTTTGTTGCTGCGTGGCGATCAGGCGGCGTAATGAGTGTTCCGCAACCTGGAGGATACCTTGCTCCCGCAGGAATTGCTCAGCCCGGGCTAACAGGGCATTCATCTGTTCCAGCCGACAAGCCTCCTCAAACAG
>PIVW01000663.1 GCA_003353825.1 Chloroflexota bacterium | reverse complement strand
TGCGAAAAACACTGTCATTTTCTAAATCTGATAGCTTCCATGAGGCGGTACTCCTATTATACCTCCACTATTACAACACAGAATGGTGTCCTATCAGTTAATATATAACCACTACCCGATAGCATAGATGCTGCAGTTCCCTGGCAACATGCATACGAACGATGGGCGAGTCGTCGCGGGCAGCAGAGGCAAGAGCGTCTTTCATCTCCAAGTTGCCGGCTACTTCAACAGCGACAAGCCGATGCAAGTCTGGTTGCTCCTCATACTTGGCACTCCCCATGATCTCGGAATCGGTACGCCAGGTAATCTCATGGGAAGACATCAAGTTCCCGATAAGTTGAGATACCCTATCAGGGTTATCTTCACCATAGGTCGTCAATACGGCAACGAGAAGCGTGCTCATCGTATCGGTGAGTGACTGTGCGAGGGACAGAATCAACGCATCGTTGTACTGCGTCAATTCTGTTATCAATGCAGAATCGATTGGCCCCCAGAGAAAGGGTAATTCCTCAAGTGCATCGCACCAGTCGCGGTAGCACTGCCATCGACCTTCGCCCGCTGAATCTGCCAATTTGAACAGGCGCCTACCACCAAAATAATCAAAAAACCGCTCGAATTTGAAAGCGATCTCATAGTCGATATAGGTACCATGCTGGGCAAGAATTCCAGCGTCTACAAGTCGAGTAAAAGAACTATTACCGATCTGACCTTGATTCTGAAAATCTGCTCCGAACACTTCTCTCCATAGTGATTTGTCATCAGAGGTAGCAGCGGAGTGAATCTGCTCAGCCGAGACCTTATTCCTATAGCTACCGTCATCAAACATCAGTGGCATCACGCCTAATTCCAACAATAGAAGATCTTGCTCAAGAAGGCGCCCGCCCGAAATCATCGCATGCAAAAACCTTTCAATTATCTGGGAGGGGCGCAAGTATGCGGAGAGTGTTTGGCTCTGGAATGTCTGGGTGATCAGGCGCAATACTAACGGATCTCGAAGCATTTCCCGGACAGGCGGTGCGAGTGACTCATAGGGTGTGGTTAAGCCATATACCTGGCAATAGTGATCATACGCGACCTGGAGTTCCTCCAGCGAAAATGGTGGCAACTCTATTGCCAGTCGATCTGGCCCTAGGTGGGCGATTTTGTCATCGACAGGTCGATAGTATCGATGCTCTGCAAGACGCATGCCCCGGCAGAGCAGTCGCCACGCATAAGGGCGACAAGTGATAAGAACCTTCAACCAGGGATACCTCGCATCACCGACCAGATGATCAATCTCTCTTAAGAGTTTTCGGCTCTGTCCGTTTTCATTGATAGCGTCTATAACCAGAAGCAGAATCTTCCCTTCCATCATCTGCTCACTCTCCAATCTCTCGAACACATTGCTCCCCGAATCGAATGTTCTTTCGCCAAACTTATCCATATCCCGACCGATCACCGTGGACAGTCCTGCTCGATACGGCATCCTCGCGCCATCATATGCCAATAAGCACAGGGTATTCCGACCTGATATCCCCGAGATCAACGACAACACAAAACTGCTTTTGCCGACCCCTGACCTTCCGGTCAGTACAAAACACCCTTTGTCCGAGGTCAGGAACGAATGCAAAGTCTGATAAACATCATCACGTTGTACATATAATTTTGGGTCATACTTGTCCAGCAAGGTTCCCATCTGTTGCTCTGTGATCCTGGCGGCCGTATCTCGTAGAGCGTCCCAGTCGGGTATCAGCAATGGCTCTGAGAGTGAATCGGTACTCCAAGGTTCCAGTAGTTGTTCATCTCTACCCTGAGCGCTTCCTCGCAGTTCGTCAATGGTCGGTAATCTGGCGCTGAGCAAGAGTTCATTGGCGTGTTGTTTATCGAGCCGTAGTGCTGCTGCGACCCCAACCATTTGTCGCCAGTCCCGCACCGACACGGATCTCCCATCCCTCCAGTTCTCTATCGTGCGACGGCTAAGCAGATGGGAACGCCCTGTAACTAGGTGCACCCTGCCCGCTAGACGCGTCGCCCCAAGGTTGTCTGCCGCCATGTACCGAGTCAACAATTTTGCAAGCGTGGGGTTTTCCTTCATTGCATATCTTCGATGAATGAGCGGGTGACCAATTGTCGCAGATAAGAGGCTGTGAAGGCGGGCAATCACAGCCAAACGCAACTGGTGCATATTTGGTACATGGAAGACCTTTACAGCACACAGCTTTCACCCTATATTAGATTGAAAGTCTTCAACATAATGCTGTCAGAGCATGACCATGCCCCATACTACTGTGCAAAGTAGGCGTTGCCAAGTTTTATTGCGCTGTTGATAATGGCCCCCTTAAACTGGGCCACAGGTTAAGATGATAAGATGAGGTGAGGAATCAGCCTGCATCCGCGACCTGGAGGTCAAGAACCAAGAACAATGAGTCAAAAACGCCGTCAGCACAACGCCACGTTTAACCACTTTTTCGTCCCCTTTTGTCACCTTATTTTTCCCACTTTATAGTCCTGACAATGGGGTCTACTGCAGCAAACTACCGCTAACAGACCAAGTATAAGGTTCTTGATCACAGAACCGCTTATCGATTCAGCTCATCATGGAGGTTGCCATGCGTTCCCATATTCTTCAGCGACTTGTCTACATGTTCATCATCCTCAGCCTGGTGGTTCCTTATGGCGCCGCACCTGTCGCTGAGGCTCGTTCGTTTGACGACATAGAGCAAACAGCCAGACCGACCCCACCCGATTCCGGTCTCTACCGCACACATATCACTGTGGACGCGCCTTCCCGCTGGGCGCGGTTGGAGAAGCTGGATCTATTGGTATTGGAGCGTTACGACGATGGCGCCCTGGTTCTGGTTGATGGCGAG
>PIVW01001383.1 GCA_003353825.1 Chloroflexota bacterium | reverse complement strand
CCGCAAATCACAAATTGAATGGTCTTCGCCGTGGAAAGAAAGTACTCCAGCACGGTCGTGCCATGCATATTCCAGGGTTCGTAATAGGTGCACTGCTTGTAATCCCGATGGTACACCTTCCAGTCGATCAACAACTCAAAACCCTTTTGACGACAGATCCGATGGAGCATACCAAAGATGCAATGATCGTTGTCCTCATCGTCCAGTCGCAGTGGGATGCACGGATCCTTCTGCAGGTTCAACTTGGCGTTCGCTTTGATCTTTGAACATCGGAGAAAGAGCCGTCGCCGCGCTGCCTGGTTATAGGTTTCCACCAGGCTCTTCTGACTGCCAAACCAGAAGCGTTGGCGCGAGGCCATGTTGAAGCCGTTACGCCGGCCAAAGAACTGACCTCTTTCGGCCTTTTCCCGGAACAGATGGGCGTGTCCGAACAGCCAGGGCTCATCCAGGATACGCTGGCGCATGGCGCGGCTCACGGTGCCAATAAACTGAGAGGTCTTTAACATGACATGCGTCAGATTTATATCGTGTCCTGTGCCTCTCTCCGGATCATAGAATAGCTCGTAATCCGCCACCGGATCAAAACCCAGAACCCGACAGTAATACGCCCATTTAACGGGATCCGCTTCAGCCAGCACAATGCTGTAGGCCGGGTGGGGATTGTGCATCATACTGAGAATCTGAGTGCGC
>PIVW01001382.1 GCA_003353825.1 Chloroflexota bacterium | reverse complement strand
TCGATCTGGTCGGGGTTGGGGGTATTGGGGCAGTTGTCGCAGTCATTGCCGACGCCGTCACCGTCTGTATCTATTTGAGTGGCATTGGCAATCAGGGGGCAATTATCGACATCACCGCAAATGCCGTCACTGTCAAAATCATCATCAGCGTCGTAGGGGCAGGTATCCGTTTCACAGAGGCCGTCTTTATCAGGATCATTGAAGACGTCGTTAGGGCAGATATCGCAGTTGTCACCAACGCCATCGTTGTCGGTATCCAGACTGGTGTCGTTTACATTTGAAGGATCATCTGGGCACAGGTCGCATACATCACCCCAACCATCGCCGTCGCTGTCGTCTTGTGTTAGCTGAAAATCGACGGGACACGTATCTGTGCTATCCATCTCGCCGTCGCCGTCTGAATCGTTGAAGGCAGCATAGTTTACCGGGGTTCTCTCGTAGGGTTGCCAGCAACCTCCGTGGCATTGTCCACACATCATCGAGCGACCATTGTAGGCGGCGCCAGTGCTTTCAACCAGGGTGAGGCCGGTGTCCGCTGGCAGGGGACACAGACCAGAAGCCGAAGGGGGAAGAACCGTGTCCGCATTGGTGTAAATGGTCAGTGCGCCGTCATACTGGGCTACAGGATGAGGGGTATAGTCCACCAGCCTGGCATCGCGAATCATGGTCATGTAGATTGAGCCATGAACA
>PIVW01000662.1 GCA_003353825.1 Chloroflexota bacterium | reverse complement strand
GTGTATGTGCCCAGCCAACGCACAGAGGAGGAGGACCCACGCAGCGCCACATTCAAACTAGTGGATGGTGTCGCTATGTACGGCGGTTTTGCCGGCATACCTGGTCAGGAAGGAGATATCTCTCTACGTGATTGGCAGGCCTATGCCACCGTACTCAGCGGCGATATCGACGGCAATGACTTGGTGGATGAGCGCAGGGTGCTCACCACTACAGCGAGTCTCGTGGGCGAAAACGTCTATCATGTGGTGATGGCAGAGGGGGTTGGCGTTGCGACGACATTGGATGGATTCTTCATCACGGCCGGGGCGGCAACGGGCGAGTCATGGGAACAAAGTTACAGCAGCGGCGGCGGCATGTACAACTCTGATAGCAATCTAACCCTCAGCAACGTCACCTTCACGGCTAATTCGGCACGCCATTACGGCGGCGGCATGTACAACTCCTGGTATAGCAATCCAACCCTCACAAACGTCACCTTCACGGCTAATTCGGCAGGCGAATACGGCGGCGGCGGCGGCATGAGCAACATCGATAGCAATCCAACCCTCACAAACGTCACCTTCACGGCTAATTCGGCAGGCGATGACGGCGGCGGCATGCACAACTCCGATAGCAGCCCAATTATTCGCAACAGTATCTTCTGGAACAATGTCGGGTCTGTTCTGTACGCTTCTGGTGACAGTCAGGTAACGATTTCTGATAGCCTGGTGCAAGGTGGTTGTCCGGAGAATGCCAACGTCGCCTGTGTCGGAGCTATGCTCGATACCGATCCGCGCTTTGTTCGCCCGCCTGACTCCGGAGACGGCGACTGGAGCACACTGGAAGACAACGACTACGGAGATCTGCGTCTGCAAGCCAGCTCACCCGCTATTGACGCCGGCAACAATGAGTGGCTTTCTAACGATATTCTCACTGATAGCAACGGCTACCCACGTATTGTCGGGGGGATCGTCGATATGGGGGCGCACGAGGCCTTCGGACTCAAGATTGGCAAGGTGGTTATGCCTGCTGTTGTTACGCCCGGCGCTGCTATTAGCTATTCTCTGCATTTCCACAATTATCATGATGCTGATACAGTCACAGGCGCCCAACTCTCAGATTTGATCCCGCCTGAGGTGGTGATCAGTGAAATAGCATCAGAGGGAGCGGCAGTAACCCAGATCGGCGCCCCGCCCGCTTATATTTGGGAAATCGAAGATATCATGCCGCAGACGGGCGGTATCATAACCCTCACAGGTCAGCTCAAACCTGAGGTCAATTCGACCTTCAACTTCACCAACACTGCCTCAATTTCATTGGCGTCGGGCGATCCGGTAGCGGATGATAACAGCGTGAGTGTTCTCAGCCACGTCTCCGGGACCATTTATGTGGATGCTGCAAAAACCGCAGGGACCAACGACGGCGCCTCTTGGAGTGACGCCTTCACCAGCCTGCAATCGGCTCTTGATCTAGCCCAGGCCGGTGACCAGATCTGGGTGGCCCAGGGTGTGTACACACCCAGCCAACGCTCAGAGAAGGAGGACCCACGCAGCGCCACATTCAAACTAGTGGATGGTGTCGCTATGTACGGCGGTTTTGCCGGTACACCTGGTCAGGAAGGGGATATCTCTCTACGTGATTGGCAGGCCTATGCCACCGTACTCAGCGGCGATATCGAGGGCAATGACCTGGTGGATGAGCGCGGGGTGCTCACCACCACAGCAAATCGCGTGGGCGAAAACGCCTACCATGTGCTCATGACGAAATGGGTTGGCGAAATGACGACATTGGATGGTTTCTTCATCACGGCCGGGGCGGCAACAGGCGAGTCGGATGAACAAAGAAACGGCGGCGGCATGTATGTAGGCAACGATAGCAATCCAACCCTCACAAACGTCATCTTCACGGCTAATTCAGCACGCGACGGCGGAGGCGGCGGCATGTACAACAACAACTATAGCAATCCAACCCTCAGCAACGTCACCTTCACGGCAAATTCGGCAGGCTCTGGCGGCGGCATATTCAACGGCGTGGGTAGCAGTCCAACCCTCACAAACGTCACATTCACGGCTAATTCGGCAAGATGGAGCGGCGGCGGCATGTACAACTCCTGGGATAGCAATCCAACCCTTACCAACGTCACCTTCACGGCTAATTCGGCAGGCTTACGCGGCGGCGGCATGTACAACGACGGCAATCCAACCCTCAGCAACGTCTCCTTCGTGGCTAATTCAGCCGGCAGTGTCGGTGGCGGCATATACAACGACGATTATAGCAATCCAACCCTCAGCAACGTCACCTTCGCGGCTAATTCAGCCGGCAGTGTCGGTGGCATGTATGTAGCCGGCGATAGCAGCCCGATTATTCGCAACAGTATCTTCTGGGGTCCTGTCGGGTCTGTTCTCTACGCTTCTGGTAACAGTCAAGTAACGATTTCCGACAGCCTGGTGCAAGGTGGTTGTCCGGAGAATGTCACTTGTGATAGCGCCATACTCGATACCGATCCGCGCTTTATTCGTCTGCCCGACTCTGGTGACGGCGACTGGAGCACACTGGAGGACAACGACTATGGAGATCTACGTCTGCAAGCCGGTTCTCCTGCTATTGACGCCGGCAACAATGACTGGCTCTCTAACGATATACTCACCGATAGCAACGGCTACCCACGTATTGTCGGGGGGATCGTCGATATGGGGGCGCACGAAGCCTTTGGGCTCAAGATCGGCAAAGCGATTACGCCTACTGTTGTTGCGCCCGGTGCTGCTATTAGCTATTCTCTGCATTTCCACAATTATCATGATACTGACACAGTCACAGGCGCCCAACTCTCAGATTTGATCCCGCCTGAGGTGGTGATCGGTGAAATAACAT
>PIVW01001381.1 GCA_003353825.1 Chloroflexota bacterium | reverse complement strand
GTTAGGTGGCCTGAACTGGACCAAATTAACCCTTTCGCAAAGAGTCCTAGTTGAATCACTCCTAAGAGGCAATAAAGCCAGTAATATAAAAGCCTTGTTACGGACAAGCTTATATCACTATACATTACGCGGATCGCTAGTGTAGTGGGCAACGGAGGAGTGCGGCGTTAAAGATCATCACTTGCGTCGAAGTTGCATCACTAACCGTAACCCTAACCCTACTACCCCTAGCCCTGAGAGAGTGGTGTGTATGTACACCTCTATTGATGTACGTACTTTTATTCTAACTCTAATCCTAACCTGTCAGTGTACCACTGTGTGCAGTGGTACACTGCATCGGTTTTCCAGTGCAAAGCCACCGTAAAATCTATAGGAAGTTACGGTTTAGGACATCGCGAGAGCTCAGTGATGCAACTGAGCTACTGTGTAGGTAGCACCTGAACAGAATTTAAGTTACACCAGTTATTTGCGTAAGTTACTTAAGTTACTCCAGTTACGCAGAACGTAACTGTTGATAAAGGCTGATAAGACAAGTGACCTTATTTTTTCTTCTTCTCGTCTTCATCTTACCTATCATCAGGACAGCCAGATCCGCTAGAGTCTAGACAGAGTCAAATAGCTAGGAAGCTAAACATAAGATATTATTCGTGGAGCACTCTGTGACTCTTCCCTCCGCAACTCTGGTACTAC
>PIVW01001380.1 GCA_003353825.1 Chloroflexota bacterium | reverse complement strand
TCCGCTCGAGGCTTGACCCTCAAGTCCATGATCTTGGCGGTGCTGTCCACCGATGCCGACAATAACAGCCATTTATTCTGCGGGTTGATGCAGATCGACATCACGTCCTCGCAGTGCACCCGGTACGTATACGTGGGCGCATTGGTGCCGCTGTGCTCGATGTCACATTGCCGGATGGTGGCGTCGCCCGACGAGGTCAGTATGGTGTTGTTGTCCATGTATTGCAGACTGGAGATGTAGCCCGTGTGCGATTTGTAGATTTGCGGCTCGATATCGCTGCAAATGCCAGTCTCACTGTGCTTCACTTCGAAAATGGACAAGATGTCGTCGAGGCCGCCACAGGCAACGTGCGCGCCATTGGGCGAGTATGCCAATGTCATAATAAATTCGGTGTCCAAGGGATAGGCCAATCGCTTGTATCCAGTCTCGGCGTTCCAGAAAATCAATTTGCCGTCGCGCCCAACGGAGACGACGTCGGAGGATTTGATCCAACCCACGCCATAGACTTTACTTTCTGTCTTTGGGATTGCCTCTGCCTCAGGATTTGAACCTGAATCTTCTGGACGTAACCATTCATTGATTTCATTCCAGTGCTCTTCTTGAGCTAAGCGACAATTCATATTTCATAGGCTTTCAAATTGATTTACCAGTCCTGCTCAGCGAATACGCGGCAATATTATCAATAACACCA
>PIVW01000661.1 GCA_003353825.1 Chloroflexota bacterium | reverse complement strand
CTAACTTATTTGTTGGAAGAGTACGTGGAGAAGAAGATCGGGAAGTTGGACAAATATTTAGCTGATATTGATGAAGCGCGGGTGGAGTTACGCCAGGAAAATACGCGCAGTGCCGCTGATCGCGAGATATGTCAGGTAACGATTTATAGTCGTGGTACGATTTTACGAGCCGAAGAACGCTCGGGTGATATGTTTGCCTCCATCGATGCTGTCTCAGACAAGCTGGAACGCCGTATCGCTCGCTACAAAGGCAAGAATGCCCGCAATAGCAAACGTGCTGTTGCCCAGTTTAATATGGTAGAAGAAGCAGTTGTCGCCCCTCCTGTCGACGATGCAACAGAAGGCATCCAGATCGCCCGGGTCAAACGATTCGAGATGCAATCGATGGATGTCGAAGAAGCTGTCGAACAGATGGAAATGCTTGGCCACGATTTCTACATTTTCCTCAATGGCGAAAGTGGTTCGGTCAACGTTGTTTACAGGCGCAGAGAAAACAGCTATGGCTTGTTACAGCCGGTACTAGGTTGATAACCAAGCAGCTCACACTTTTTGGTCTTAGGCATTTTCTGAAGATATCAATAAACCTCCAATCCAAAAATGCCTCTAGCGACTTCCGAAACTTGATAGAATCTCCCTCACTTATTTTTCGGAAGTCGCCTTACACCCGACCCGCCCCCTTCCGATCGGCGGGTCGGCCTGTATCCACACCGTGACGGCCCACGGAACCGGGCAGAGTGTGGCCCCATGTCCACTCAAACGAAAAATCCTGCCTTAACTCTCTACCAGTACCCGGTCTCCAATTATATCATGGCTCTTTCGGCATTTACGTGGCTCCTACTAGAAAAGCGTGTTTCGTTAGCACAAACATCGCGTTACACGCAACACGTGTTTTCCAAGATCACACCCAATCCTGCCAAACCTATATCTTAAATCCATCCTTCGGCTTTATCGATTCCCCAGAAACACGCCATGAAGAAACATATCCTAGTTGTTTGCACAGGTAATATCTGCCGTACACCCATGGTCAAGGCGCTGCTAGGGCAGGCGCTCGACGAAGCGGGCCTGGCAGATCAAGTTGTAGTGGATTCGGCCGGAACTTACGCGGCGCAAGGCGGATCAGTCAGCGATGGATCAGTGCAGGCAATGGCGGCCCGGGAACTGGACATTGCAGAGCACTGGGGCAAGCAACTAACGCTGCAACACGTAGAGAAAGCTGATATCATTCTCGTCATGGAAGAACAGCATCGCCACAGTATATTTCTCACCTGGCCACAGGCACTCACAAAAACGTTTTTATTGAGCGAGATGGCAGGCGATCATGGTGATATCGCCGATCCCTATCGTATGCCCCAAGAAGAATACGATAAGACTGCTGCGATTATCGAGGATTACGTACGACGTGGTTTGCCGCAGATCATGCGCAGGCTGGGGCTTTTTGTAGGGGACTCCGCTTACAAAAATGGTCAAAATCAAGTTTATCCTCCAATTTCTAAACCATAGGCGCTTACGAAAAAAATCGACAACTTTTTGTCGGTGTGTGTGGCTAGTGCACGATGCAAGTGGCAAGTTCAACCTTTGTCTAGAATGCGTATCTGCTACTTGCTACCGGCGGGACCTCATTTTCCCAGCGTGGTATGGGAACAATTGCTAGACACTTGCTCGAGGGAGTCAGCACTTCGGCTTGGGCTTACCCCCTTTCCTTCCCGCTTCTAACCTGTGTTTACCAGGCGCCCTCCAGGGGATGGTGCTGTCACTCCACCACCTGGAGGGCAGGAGTTTCACCTGCAAGAACACTCATTTATTAAGGTTCTACGTCTTTAACCGCTCTTCTCCGATGCTCTCACAACGTTTCGAGCGAACGGATCGCACTATTTGGAATTACTGCAGACGCAGTGAGCACCTTGACACCCCTTCGCCTGGTCAGACAAGAGACCAACATCGACAACTTTTTGTCGATGTTGGTACTGCAAGCGCCTACAATTCATCGTTGGCCATTCACAAATCACCATTTGAAGCACCCCCTGCAGTGAGTGGATCTCGGGGTGCGTTGCCGCGCAGCAACCACCAGTACTTCATGAGTTCATAGCCTGCCATGATCAGGCTGAGACGTAACCCGAACCAACCATCTTTGTACCCTTTCCAGGTGTAAAATCGCCGCCAGAAGGCTTGGATGGGTCGAGTGAGTAAATGGCGCGGGTGAGCAAGTACGCCATCGTTACGCAAAGTGGTGGCCTCGAAAGCAGTGTAACGGCGCTGTTTGCTGTGGAAGAGTTCCCAGCTATCATAATTGTAGTGAATGAGGTGTCCGGTCAGATAGCCCTCTTGCCCATCGATCTCTGCCAGTTCGTGCACTGCACGCGCTGGGTCATACCGTGCCTTGGTACGGCGCATGAGTCGGAGCTGATAGTCGGGATACCAGCCTGCCCCGCGCATGATATGCCCAACAATGTCGTTGTAGCGTGGCACCCACCAGCCATCGATATTCTCACGCGCCAGAACTGTCCCGATCTCTTGTGCTAGTTCGGGCGTCACACGTTCGTCGGCGTCGACAAAAAACACCCAATCACTTTCGAGCATTTCTAGCGCAGCATTGCGCGCTTGCGAGAAGTTGACAAAGGGAAGATCGATGATTTCAGCACCCGCCTCCAAGGCAACATCTTGTGTTCCGTCACTGCTGTTTGTGTCGAAAACGACAATGCGGCCGCCAAAACGGCACGAGTGGACGCAGTCGCCGATGTAGCCAACTACATCACGGGCGAGAATGGCGCAGGTTAGGGTGGTTGGGTGGTTGGGTGGTCGCGTGGTCGCGTGGTCGGGTGGTCGCATGGTCGGTCGGGCGGTCGGGCGGTCGGGTG
>PIVW01000660.1 GCA_003353825.1 Chloroflexota bacterium | reverse complement strand
CAGAGACAGTATTCCGCCAAAGTGTGCGAAGGCATTATCTTTGACTTGCGTTGCACACTATACGGCCACTTGCAGGATATGAGTTTGCGATTTTTCACGAAAACGAAATCAGGTGAATTGATCTCAAGGCTGAATAATGATGTGGTTGGTGCGCAGCAAGCCGTGACCGGTACGCTGATCGATCTCATCACCAATATCGCCACCCTGAGCATTACGCTGCTCGTCATGATGCAGCTTGATTGGCGGCTAACGCTGTTGGCGGCCGTGGTTTTGCCCCTATTCATTCCGCCGGCGCAGCGTATTGGCCGTATCTTGCGGGATCTCAGGCGAGAGCAAATGCACGCCAATGCCGACATGACCACACGCATGCAGGAGACGTTAAACGTTAGCGGAGCGTTGCTCGTCAAACTCTTTGGTCGCCAGCAGGGTGAAATGACGAAATTCCGATCCAGCGCCGCAGATGTACGCGACCTGGGCATACGACAGGCACGCGTAGGGCGAGGTTTCTTCGTTGTTGTGGGGTTTGTCGCAGCCATCGGCACCGCTGCTGTCTACTGGGTGGGTGGCTATCTGGTCATCACCACCGACACATTCCTGGTGGGCGATATCGTGGCGTTCGCGCTCTATTTGCCCCGGCTATATGGCCCCCTCGCAGCCCTGGCCAACGCCCGTGTGCAGTTGGCAACGTCGTTGGTCTCCTTCGAGCGCGTATTCGAAGTCATTGATCTTCCGCACGAGATCGCCGACTCGCCCGATGCGAAACAGCTTAGCGACGTAAAAGGCTCAGTGACTTTCGATGACGTTTCGTTCACATATATCGAGGATGAACAAGAACCGGCAATTGCTCTCACATCCCGGAATGATGGCGAAGTCGGTCTGGTGCGCCCGATCACAGATCGCCAATGGGCGCTAGAGGATATAAGCTTTGATGTGCAGCCCGGGCAGTTGGCGGCTTTGGTGGGCCCCTCCGGTGCCGGGAAGACGACAGTGACTTACTTATTACCCAGGCTATACGATCCCTCACGTGGAAAAATATGCATCGACGGCGAAGACATTCGCAATATCGCTTTGGCATCGCTTAGCGACGCCATCGGCATGGTCACCCAAGAAACCTACCTTTTCCACGATACAATACGCAATAATTTGCTCTACGCCCGCCCCGATGCGAGCGATAGCGAGATTGTCTCAAGCTGTCAGGCTGCAAATATCCACGATCTCATTGCATCATTGCCGGAGGGATATGATACCGTCGTCGGCGAACGAGGCTATCGCTTCTCGGGCGGCGAAAAACAACGCATGGCCATCGCCCGTGTTATTCTGAAAAATCCCCGTATCCTGGTTCTTGACGAGGCGACATCTTCATTGGATTCGGAATCAGAGGCTTTGATCCAGGCAGCATTGGAACCGCTGATGGCCGACCGCACCAGCATCGTGATCGCCCATCGCCTTTCCACAATCCTCGCTGCCGATATTATCCTGGTTATCGAGGGAGGTAATCTAGTAGAATACGGCGCCCATGAAGAATTACTGGCTTTGGATGGACGTTATGCCCGGCTTTATTATACGCAGTTCCGGGATCAGACTCAGTAGAACTGTGTACCGGGATCTGCCGTCGATGTGGACATGGAGGCGTAGTCTACAACGATCGATCTACGATCAGTCCGCTTCCGCCGACTTTTTAAGATAGCGAATCAAACCACCTGCCTGCATGTAGGAAGGCACTACGACTTCGTAGCGATGCACAGTGTCCGGGTCGTCGCCATCCGCTTGAGCCTGGGCGGCGGACCACGCCTGTAAGTCAGCGTTCATAGATTCGGCAGTCTCACCCGCTTGCCAGCGCTGGCGAACGAAGTCAAGACAGGCGTCAAGGGTGTCCGACACCGCGTGAAGATGGGCGCTGACATCCCCTTCGACTGGGCCGAAATGGGTTAGAATCAGACGGTCAGGAGCAATGGCAAGGAGGCGATCCAGGCTTTGGTGCCAGAGAAGTGGGTTAATCTCGGGGGGTGGGGTGGGCAGGCGGATGTGATCACTGCCGGGTAGGCGAGTGGCCGCAACATCTCCACAGAAGCAGATGCCATCGAACAGATAGGCCATGTGGTGAAAGGCGTGTCCAGGGGTATCGAGGGCGGCGAACTCCAACCCCGCTGCCCGCACGATATCGCCATCTGCCAGGACATGGATCTGATCCTCCGGCACCGGAAGGGTCTCACCCCACAATGGATCCATGAGATCACCATAAATGCGTTTGGCCGATGAGAGTAAACGGCTGGGATCAGCCATGTGCGGCGCCCCCACCTGGTGCACATGTACTCGAGCACCCGACTGGCGAGCGATGAATCCTGCAGCACCGGCGTGATCGAGGTGAATATGTGTGAGCAGGATATCGGTGATATCAGTGGGAGCGATCTCGAGCGCAGCCAGGGCGGCAATCAGATTCTGTTGGGTCGATCCCGGCCCCGTCTCCACTAGAGCGATGCCATCTGGCCCCCGTACAACATAGCTGGCAATGATCTGCGATTGGTCCTGAAACTTAAGGTCGATGATGTCGATCATGGTTGGGCCTTGTCCTCGACTGTTTGGCGGTATTATCGTTGACGTGCTCTCATCAAATGTAACGCAGATTTCGGAGTCTCTGCAATTTCGTAGAACAGGGCAGTGTGAGCGGGACAATCGTTTGTAGGCACTCGCCGAATGAATTCGGGCTCTGGGGGCGAGGTTCTACGAACCTACGCCGGACGTCCACCTTGTATGATGGGAGAATAGTCAATTTGGTAGGATAATGACAGAGATAAACGACACGGCAGACCGATTCCACCATGGTTTCAAGACCGTCACGAAGCAAGGGTCGCCGTGT
>PIVW01001379.1 GCA_003353825.1 Chloroflexota bacterium | reverse complement strand
GTCGTTACCGGTTCTAACCCGGCGGTGGCGGCTTTTTCTATGTCTCTGAGTTGGCTGTCAAAGGTGAGGTCTCGTTGGAGTGAGACACGATCCATTTCATTGTTTAGGCTATCAAGTTGAGCCTGGGCAGCGGCATAAGCATCCGTGTCCGGGGTCATATCTAACATAGCTAATTTAACCGACTTGCTTTGTTGCTCCAGGCCAAATAGGGTGTCGTCAAATTCGGTCATGCCGGCCAGGTTGGGATGAGATAGATCATTTAAGGCGCGGCGAGCCTCATCTAATGATCGCTGTAGATTGTCGACAATGGTCTTACTGGCCGCATAAGCTCCTTTGGCCTCAGTTAATGCGGCTTCATTTTCGGCTAAGGCGACGGTCGCCAAGTCCAGTTCTGTTTGTAGACCGGCTAGTTCCTGGTTGCCCTCGCCCACGGCAATGAAAAGCGTGTTTAGCGCGTCCTCAGTGGTGGCGCTGCCGTCAACCATTTTGATGCCGAATTCTTTAACAACATCGGCCAGGAAGTCGAAATTGGGCGCGCCGGCCTCGATGCCAGCTTGTAAAATGCCAAACATTTGCTCGGCGCTGAAACCGGCCTGAGCAAATACCGTCGAGTACTCGTTGACGGTATCGAACAGATCGCCCATCGGGTCGCCCACCCGTTGGATGGTTGTGGTAAATAGGTCAAATACCCG
>PIVW01001378.1 GCA_003353825.1 Chloroflexota bacterium | reverse complement strand
ACATTGTAGCCCATACCTTCGAGCATTGTGCGGTACATTTCCAGATTCTCAGGCTCATCCTCAACCAGTACGATAGTCGGGGTGTCTTTTTCAGAGGTTTCTATATTCGACGCAGTTACCAGAGACAGCGGTGCAGCATTGGTGTGTTGAGGCAGGTAGATTGTTATGCAGGTACCGAGTTTTGGTTCGCTGGATATATTTATGAAGCCGTTGTTCTGCTCTATTATTCCGTATACAGTAGCCATACCAAGGCCCTGTCCCTTGCCCATATCCTTGTGGGTGTAGAAAGGCTCAAAGATATTAGCAAGAGTTTTAGCGTCCATCCCCTGTCCGTCATCGGTGATGGTTAGCGTGATGTATTCTCCCGGAATAAGCTCCGGCTGCTGCTCGCAGAGAGTTTTGTCGATGGAGGCCGATCCGGATGAGATGGTGATGGTGCCACTTTCATTAAGAGCGTCTTTAGCGTTAAGGCAGACTTCAGCCAGTACGTGATTGATTTGCGAGGGGTCAACTTTAACCGTCTCCAGATCATTGCCCGGCTGCCAGACAAGGTCGATGTGTTCGCCGATAAGCCGGCGCAGCATGGTGAGCATGCCTTCTATGCTCTCATTCAGGTCGAGAACTTCAGGTGTAATTGCCTGTTTGCCGGCGAAGGTCAGAAGCTGGTGGGTCAGCACCCCTGCGCGTTCTGC
>PIVW01001377.1 GCA_003353825.1 Chloroflexota bacterium | reverse complement strand
GGGGCATTGCGATAGCTATCCCGATCGCCTTCTTGACGGGCAAAACGGATAGTACGACTGTCTGTCCACTTACAATACTCGGCATGACCGTCAGCGAAGCTGAGATTCGTGCCCTCGCCATGGCGCAGAGGCACACCATCCCACCAGGAGGGTCTGTCATAGAAAATAGTGTAGCTCTGCGTGCTGGTCTTGCCCTCGTCCACGAACACAATGCGTTCTGCGGCACGCTTGATCCGGCTCCGCTTCTTCACAAAAACACGACGCGGTACGCCACTCTGACTTACCAAGCTGGTAATCGCCCCGTTCATGGAGTCGACAATGCCGTAGGTATTGGCTTCCCCTCGTATGCCTGTGGGGCACTTATAAATATTGAGTTGTTCGATAAAGGGCCACATGGCCCCGCTTTTGATACCTTCAATGCGCTCCTCCATGGTATCGAAGCTGGCGTTCGTGTGAAAATTGAGCCAACAGGGTTCGGAACTGTCGTGCCCTTCGGTGTTGGCAACCGTACAGCCGTTGACGATTTTTTGATCGTTTTCATCGGCATAGAGTACCCATGACAGGCCCATCTGCTTAATATGGGCCATACAGACCGCGCGCTTACCTTGCTCCCGGGCCCGACTGAGGGCCGGCATGAGTACGGCCATGAGCAGGGCAATGATGGCAATAACCACTAGCAACTCGATGAGCGTG
>PIVW01001376.1 GCA_003353825.1 Chloroflexota bacterium | reverse complement strand
CAAGTAGCAGGTCGCAGGTACAACTTCGCTTGCAGACAAGGTTGAACTTGCCACTTGCAACGTGCCACTTGCCACACACATCGACAAAAAACTGTCGATGATTTTGCGTAAGCGCCTATGGCAATGGCGGACAGTATGCAGATCCCGACCCCTCGGATGACAATGTGAATGATGGTTTTATCAACTGGACGGACTTGACTGTCAGTCGGGGCGCAGATCTGGCGCCAGGCGAAACATGGGACATCGACATTTACTTTACGGCCGTAGAAGACACCACACTACTCCCCACTGGAAGGACGGAAAATACTGCCATCGTGCAGAATGCCTTGGCGGATCACGATGGCCCGACCGGTCCCTTGCCTTCTGATATACCGGTTCCCTCTAGTGAAGCTTCTGCAGACGTGGAGATCATCCAACCAACGGCCGTAAGGGTGGAGAGATTCGAAATCGCCGCGCAAGTTCAGGGCGTGCTGGTCAGTTGGAACACTGTAAGCGAACTTGATATTGTAGGCTTTAACGTGCAACGTAGCAGCGGTGGCAGCGGTGGCAGCACCTTCGAGCCCCTCAATCCTGAACTGATCCTGGCGGTGGCGGCGGGCTCTGATACAGGTAGCGCCTACACCTATCTCGACAACAGCGCCTTACTCGATCAAACCTACCAATACCAGCTGGAGCTCACGATGCTCGATGGCA
>PIVW01001375.1 GCA_003353825.1 Chloroflexota bacterium | reverse complement strand
ACAGGGCAGATATCGAACAAAAATAGGGATGAGTGCCTTGAAAACGATCAGTTTTTGACACTTTCTTTCCACCAAATTGTCTGTTTTGGTGCCGTAACGAAATTGGCGAAGGTATTAATACAGCCAGCTATATATCTGCTATGCTATAGATGTTCAGATAATGATTTTGATTTTTTGCCAGACTTTCCGCTCCTCCGGAGTTAAGCCATGTTATCCCACCGTCCTTGGTTTCGCACCCTTTCTGTTTGTATTAATCTGTTGGTTGTGGCCAGCATGTTGCTCGGGACTGTCACCCCGGCCCTGGCGACTAGCGCTACAGAGACTAACAATGTCGAAATCGATTCAACATCTACCCAACCGTTGGCAGATAGTGATGAGGTTGTCGTTCGAGCGAGCGACGGGCAGGCGCCACAAGCGCGTGTTATGCCCGGGCGTAGTATCTGGCAAGCATCAGTCCCTGAAGCAGTGGATGAACCGGACAAACCGGGCATTGCCGCGGGTATGGCTTCGGCCGAATTATCCTCGGACGGCGTTGAAGTCGGGCTGGGCGATCTGCCGCTGACATTGAAAAGCGAGGCCGGCAGTCTGTCAGAAGCGATGATCGCCGAGGCGGTGGTTTGGGAGAGAACGCTGGCCGAGGAATTGTCGCCGGTGGGGGTGGTGTTCGACCTTGATTTGGCCACGGCTGCGGGAA
>PIVW01000144.1 GCA_003353825.1 Chloroflexota bacterium | reverse complement strand
CGTCGTTCTGTGTATAAACGCTGGCCCCCTCAGCTCCCCTGGTCACCACCAGCGCGCCTACATGTTCTAGCAGACCAGCTTGGTCTAATCCCGATAGCTTCTTGGCCATCTCCAACTCATAGTCATTCACTGTGAGGATGGCTGCACCTTTGATGCTCTGCATAAATTCGTCGCCATCGATACGGGCAAGCTGTTGGCTGGGGTCATAGATGAATCTTATCCCCAAATCACGGCATTCTTGTGCATGTTTGACCATGGCCGCTGGATCATTCGGTGAAACAATCACCCAGTCGACGTCATCGTGGTCAAGAGAGCGGAAACTGAGTTCTCTGGCGCGAGCCATCGCCCCGGTATGAAAACTGGCGATCTGATTATTGTCTTTGTCTGTAATGACCGTAAATGTGGCGGTGAATTCATCCTCGTAAACGCTTGTCAACGAAGTGTCGACACCTGCCTCGTCGAGCCAGCTTTGGTAGTCTGCAAAGTCATGCCCGGCTGCGCCCATGAGTTTGGGGCGGAGACCCAATAGCGCCAGATTGTAAGCGATGTTAGGCGCGCAACCACCACGATGCCGTTCTTTGGAATCGACCAGGAAACTGACAGAAAGATTACCGATCTGCTCGGGCAGGATGCTGTCTTTGAAATAGCCGGGGAAATGCATTAGATAATCCCAGGCGATAGAGCCGGTTACGATGATGGACATAAGATGCACACAAGATGCCAGACCTAATCGATTGAGTCGATGAAAGGGATGATACCGGTGAGGTCGGGCAGGGTGAGTTGGGCAGCTTGGGAGACTTCTGGTTTGTGTGGGCGGACGGCGACGGCATGGCCAACTTGTTGAAAAGCTGGGATATCGGCTGTACTATCACCAACAGCCATGCATTGCTCAGGTTCGATATTTCGTTGCTCGAGAATCTCGCGTACAATCGGGGCCTTGCCACCCCAGGGAACACGCACAGTCATCGATCCGCTGAGATGCTCGCCGTCATGGTGGAGGTCGTTACACAGATAGTGTGATGCATTCAAATCGAAGGCAACATCTTCCACATGAAGATCGAAGCCCGGGCTGAGGAGGATAAAAGGGATCTTGCGATTGTGCAGGTCAAGTGCCATTAAATGTGCACCCGGGACATAGGGGTTGGCGCGTAGCACACCCTTGGTTTCTTCTACCGACCGCCCTTGCCACTCTCCGGCATGCAACTGGGCGAATTCATCATAAGTGATGCGCTCTGCCATAAAATCAGCCAGATAACGGGCGCCGGCCTCCTTGGTACCAAAATGGCGGTGGAGTAAGGTGTAAGGATCGTGTTCGACTTTGATGACGCCGTCGACGTCGAAAATAACGAGGCGGATGGGCATGGAGATTAAGAAGGCAAAAGGTAAAAGTCAAAGTGCAAAGGGTAAAAGTTCGTACGGCCAACCGGCGGTCAGTCGGCTGTCAATGTTGATGCACCTCCCTGAATTTCGTTTCGGCTGAAAGCTTTGCTCGCCGCAGACTCTCGGTAAAGGGTGGGTAACAGATGCCTTCGTCCGTGATGATGCCGGTGAGATAGCGATGAGGGGTGATATCGAAAGCGGGATTGTAGACGGGTACATTATCCGGCGCGATCTGTTTGCCAAAGAGGGTTGCCACTTCATCCCAACGACGTTCTTCGATAGGGATGTGATCGCCATCAGGTAGGTCGAGATCGATTGTGGGGGTGGGGACAGCAGCATAGCAGGAAATGCCATTCTCTTTGGCGAGCACGGCCAGATTATAGGCGCCGATCTTGTTGGCGACATCGCCGTTGGAAGCTACGCGGTCAGCGCCGAATAGCACGATATTAACTTTGCCGGTGCGCATCAACAGACCGGCGGCGTTGTCGGCAATGAGGTGCATGGGGATATCTTCGCGCATCAGTTCCCAGGCAGTGAGTCGGGCCCCTTGTAATCTGGGACGAGTTTCGTCGCCCCAAACATGGATGCCCTTACCTGCTGCGTGGGCGGCGCGCACAACGCCAAGAGCCGTGCCATAATACACTGTCGCCAAAGAGCCGGTGTTGCAATGGTGGAGGATATGCGCGCCTTGCGGCACTATAGCAGCGCCGTAGCGACCGATGCTCTGATTGATCTCGATATCTTGCTCGGCGAGCCTTTCGGCTTCAGCCAACATTTCAGCGCGTATCTCGTCCGTTGTTACCTGTTGCTCGGCCAATTCGGTGGCGAGAGCCAGCAGGCGAGCGCTGGCCCACGCCAGATTGACAGCAGTGGGTCGAGCGGCATCAAGTCTTTGTTTGGCCTGTTTTAGATCCGCAACCAGGGCTTTCGGTTGGGCGGCAAGACTCAGGCGCGCTGCAAGTGCCATTCCGTAAGCAGAAGTGGCGCCAATGGCGGGCGCGCCGCGCACGTACATATCGCTGATCGAACGCACCAAGCCTTCGACGCTATCAAAGTTTGCGATTTCGTAGTGAAGGGGAAGCTGGCGCTGGTCGATCATACGTACCTGGCCTTGTTCCCACCAGACGCTGCGGTTGGTCATAACTGAGTGATGGGGTAGAGGACAAACAAAAACGCGCCTCGTGGCGCGTTGGGGTGATGGTGCTGAGCATAGCTCTCATCTTTCAGGTGTCTGAGCGCCACCTGCCGGAATTGGCACCAGTCACGATGAATGGTCAACAGTTCTCGTTTGACTTTTGACGACTGAACTGATGGTTAACCAAAGATCGGTTGCCGGGGGGTCGTCAGGCCGGTCCCTCGCCCCCTCTGGATGAGAATCCAGTAGAGTATGTCGCTGTTTAGGCGCAATCGTTGAGTTTAGCACACAGCCTTTGGTGTGTCAAAATAAGGCCCGATTGGGACAGTTACGGCTATGTCGCTTTCGTTCGTGTTGACAACCACTTTCCTAAAGAACGTGAACTCTCTGCACTTCGATTACCCGCAAGAATCCCGTCGATGGCAAGATCTTCGTCGAGATCGGGCCAATGAATGCCATATCCATTGCCAAATAGTTCCCAGTTTTCTCGCTCTTTCAGAGTGCCATATGCTAAGCGGGGATACCAATCGTAAGGGATGGTGAGGCTCCGACCATCCTGCAAGTGCACGATGAAACGTGTTGCGTCAATGGTAACATCACCGATGACTGGTTCGTTATCAAGTTGCAAAGTAATCATGCCAGGCCTCCACAAACTCTTGTTGATGTTTTATGACCAAATGCTCAATGCGGTTGATCTCATGAGATCTAAAAACCATGATTCCCGGCCAATTCTACTGGATCCAGCCAGAATTTTACATCGAGCTTATCTCTTCTTACATGTATGTGCGGTGGTTCAGGTTGATCAGAACTATAGAATTTGAAGGAATACGGACCAATCTGCTTAACAGTTGGCATCAGATCTGTTCACACCGATCATTCGAATAGTCTGGAGATTGCGGTCTACACCCGAGTAACGTAAGCGCCGGTCTCGGTATTCACGCGGATCGTATTGCCTGCCTCAACGAATAAGGGTACCTGAACGTTTAGGCCGGTTGAAACGGTGCAAGACTTGTACGGAGCGTTGGCTGTGTCGCCGGCAAACCCTGGCTCTGCCTCGATCACTTCCATGTCCACCGCGGCTGGCATCTCGATAGAGATTGGTTCGCCTTCGTACGTTTCCAGCTTGATCTCAATACCATCGATCATATAGTTGATGCCGTCGCCTAGTTGCTCGGCTTTAAGCATAGTCTGTTCATAGGTCTCCTTGTCCATGAAATAATAGAACTGGTCATCATGGTAGAGATACTGAACCATTGCATGATCAAGGCGGATATCGCGTACTTTCTGGCCGTTGGGGAAAGTTCTTTCCGTCGTAGACCCTGTACGCATGTTGCGGATTTTGACCCGAATCGTGGCGCCACCGCGGGCTTGTTTGCGGTGTTCGTAATCCAGCACCTTGAATAGCTCGTTATCTTGGGTGAATATCACACCCTTTCGTAGTTGTTCAACGCCGATCAATTTATCATCCTCCTGGCAAAAATGGGCCGCGCCATAGTCGGCACGGCCACTGCAACCATTTTAGGGAAATGATGGGGTTTGTCAACTACTCCCACCATTCGGGCGGGGGAGGTGCGGGAGTATAGCCATCATGGCCGCCGAAGGCGTCTTTCTTTATTTCCGCTTCTTTATCGGCTACGGGTGGTTCTTCTTCCAACCAGCGTTTTGCAGCTACGGGCATATTGTCCAGCAAGCCGCTCTGGATGGTGGCATCTGGGAGCGATTCGAGGAAAAGCCTACCATAACTTTTACTGGTCACGCGCTTGTCGAGGATGGCGCAGACGCCACGGTCACTGGTCGAGCGGATCAAGCGTCCAAATCCCTGGCGAAGATGAAGGATCGCTTCGGGCACGGAGAACTGGAAAAATGGTGAATCAAAGGTCTCGGAGCGAGCGGAGACGATGGGGTCGGTGGGGACAGAGAAAGGCAGCCGGGCTATGATCAAGGCACTGAGCGCTTCGCCCTGCACATCGACACCTTCCCAGAAGCTGCGCGTGCCGAAGAGCACGGCATGCTCGGTTTGTCTGAAGGCGGCGAGTAGCTGTTGACGTGATCCTCCCTGGCCTTGCACGAAGAGTGTGAATCCGGCTTCTTCCAGGTGGGGGCGTACTACTTCGGCAGTGCGCTGCAATTGGGCATAAGATGTAAAGAGGGCTAAGAGGCGCCCCTGGCTGGCGGTGCTGAGTTGCAGGATAGCCTGTTCCACCTTTCCTTGATAGGCGGGCTGGTTGGGTTCAGGCATGTCGGTAGGGAGATACACCAGGGCGTTTTTCCGGTAATCAAAGGGGCTGTCCAGCGTCATCTCCTCGGCATCGACAGCGCCCAGACGCTCCCGCAGATAGTCGAAACTATTGGCCGTGCGCAAAGTGGCAGAGGTGAGCACCACCGTATCCTTGGTCAGGAAAATATATTTTTCGATGAGGCTGCCGACGTGAAGCGGGGCGCTAAGAATCGTGATCATACCGTTGCGCTGGGATCGTCTTATCCAGTAGATCGTATTGTTGTCAGGCTCCAGCAGGGCTGCTTCGCAAACTTCGTGTGTCTCTTGTAAGGCCCGCTGCACCGACTGGATATCAGCATTGAGGTCTTCGAAGTCTTCGACGATATAGTTGCTAAGATCTTCCAGGCCACCCAGCAATCGGGCAAGACCGCTAAGGAAGCGTTTGAGGACCAGGCCGGTGTTGTCCCATGTGATCTCGATATTGACCCAGGCCGGTTGCACGCGTTCACTTTCGGTGATGCGCAAACGCAGATCGTAGGTGCTGTTGTCATACTGCCGCCCCATGCGCTGAGCCAGAAATCGGTCGATGGCATCGATGCACTCAAACATGCGCACATCCAACAAGGGGATGGCATCGGCCAACTCCCGTGTCAAGGCGGTAAAGGCCTCCGCCTTCTCTTTCGGGCAGCCGCTGTTACGGACAACGGTCGCCGCATCGGAAAGCAGGCCCACGGCTTTTTGTTCGGCGTCGGTGGGGGCCAATTCTCGCAGTCGAGCGACGAAACTGGCATGATCTACTCTGAATGTGAGGGCATTGGTTGTAGCGTCTTCCAGGTGATGTGCCTCATCTACAATCAGGTGCTGGTACTTGGGGAGTACATTGTTTTCGGTGGTGATATCGGCCAAAAGCAGGGCATGGTTGACGATAATGAGATGGGCCGCCTCCGCCTTACGGCGAGCAACATAGAAGAACCCCGGCTGTGAAGCGCCTTGTACACAACGGCTGGGCGAGCAAGTGGCGCTATCTGAGCAAACACGCTGCCATACAACTCGCTCCCGGGCGTTGACCAACGATATCTCACTGACATCGCCTGTCTCGGTTTGAGGCAACCATACGAGGATACGGGCGAGCACACTGACATCTACTCTCTCTAAATCAGCTCGTTGCAAGAATTTCCGCAGCCGGCGTGGACACAGATAATTACTGCGACCTTTCATGACCGTGGCGCTGAATTCAAAGGGTAAAAGGGTTTGCAGGTCGGGTAGGTCCTTATGAAAAAGTTGGTCTTGTAAGTTGATGGTGTTGCTTGATACGACGACTCGCCGGCCGGTCTGCGTCGCCCACGCCAGTGCCGGAATCAGATAGGCGATGGATTTACCCGTGCCCGTACCGGCTTCAACCATGATATGCTGTTCGCTATTGAAGGCAGTGGCAACGATACGTAACATCTCTACCTGGGGCGGGCGATCTTCGTAGTTTTCAAATGCCTGATCGAAGAGCCCGCCTGGCTCCAACACAGCTGCCAGTTGCTCCACATCCAAGGGCCGGGGATGCTGGACCGGATCCAGGGGCATAAGGCTGTCGAAAAGTGGTCCAAACGACTGCTTTGGAACCGAGCGCTTGCGTTGTCCCCACTGTTTGGCCGCTTTTGCCTCGGCCTCTGCAAAGACCAGCGCCAGCGGCCAGTCGACGCCGGCTGCAATTTGATTGATTTGCTGCAGGGTCTCGCTAGGTAGGTCAACAGCTCGCTGGTGCAAGGCTTCGAAGATGTACATGGTCGCCTCGGCGTCGTCGAAAGCCCGATGTGCATTGACCAGTTCGATGCCGAGATGTTCGGCCACGCGCCCCAACTTGTAGCTGGGTAGGCCTGGCAGCAGGATGAGAGCGAGTTCCCAGGTATCGATCTGGGGGTTGAAGCGATAGAGGTTGTGTGAGTCCAGAAAGGCGGCATCGAAACCGATACTGTGGCCTACTAAAGGGTGGTCACCTATAAAACGTCGGAATTGCGATGCTACAGAGCCAAGAGCAGGCGCTGCATCGGCTTCGGCCTGACTGATGCCAGTTAGTTGCTGGATATTGCGGGGAATGGATCGCCCGGGATTTACGACTTGTGAAAAGGTTTCCAGGACTTCGCCGTCACGGAAGCGTGCGGCGCCCAATTCGATAATTGTGTCTTTTTGGGGGTTCAGACCTGTTGTTTCAAGGTCGACGGCCACGTAGATTTGGCCCATGAGATCATTTCCAGTTTGCGGGGGTTCGATTTTGTCTGGCAGTATAGCACAGATGTGCGATTTAACACGAGTGTCGCGGGTCTAGGGTTTGTAGCAATTGTCGGTCAGCTAGACCGTAGGAAAGATTGGAGGGCGTGTTTATTGCTGATACAATGGCGTGGCGCGTATTGCGTCGCATCCCACGCTAACGATAGTTCACATGACTAATCAGGATACAAAAGTGCTTGTAACGGGCGCAACAGGTTTTATCGGCGGTCAACTGGCAGCACGCTTGCAGCGAGACGAGGGTGTACAAGTATGTGCCTTAGCGCGTACACTTACCAAGGGGCAGTGGCTCGCTGATCTCGGTGTCGATGTGGTTCAGGGCGATATCACGGATGCAACTTCGGTTAGGCGCGCCATACAAGGCTGCCAGGTGGTTTATCACGCCGCGGCCTGGGCAGATGAGCGTGGGAGCAAGCAAGAGGTGCGGGCTGTGAATGTTGGTGGGACAGAGCTGATGGTCGAGGCTGCACTGAAACAAGGCGTCGAACGATTCGTGCATCTCAGTTCATGTGCGGTTTATGGCTCGTTACAACAGATGGGTATCGATGAAACTACGCCAATGCGCAAGACCGGGCGAGTTTATCATGATTCTAAGGTCGAGGCCGAAGAAGTGGTCGGGCGAGCACACCGTGAACACAACTTGCCGGCGGTATCTGCTCGGCCTTCACAAGTCTATGGTCGAGGCTCGCCACAGTTTACGATCCGAGCATTTGAAGCTGTCCGCGACGGGAAAGTGATCCTGATCGACGGCGGCAAGCATTTCTTTAAGCCAATCTATATCGACAACCTGGTCGATGCACTCGTTCTTTGCGCACAGGAAGAGCGTGCTGTGGGTCAGGCCCTGAACCTGTCTGATGGCGAACCGGTGACTTGGCGGCAGTTTTTTGAGGCCTATGGCCAAATGTTGGGCAAGACATCCTTTTTTTCGGCGCCACGATCCGCTGCCTACCTGTTTGCCCTATTTAACGAAGCAAAGGGCAAGATCAGGGGACGTCCCTCCAGTATGAATCGAGAGGTTGTCAAAACGTTTAGCAGCCACAACAGTTTTAGCAATAAGAAGGCGCGTGCTGTTCTCGGTTGGACACCCGCAATCCATTTTGATGAAGGTATGAGGCGTACCGAGGTATGGCTTCGTGAAAAGGGGTATCTCTAGCCGGGCGAATCTCTAATCAACCAATCCCTACTATCAATTATGAACGATCCTCTAGCACCCCATCGCCACGATCCTAATCCCGAACCACCCTCGGCGGACCCGACCTTCGTGCTCGGCCGGCCTGATGGTACAGAGATAGAAGTCGGGGTTTCGCAATTGCAGGACCTGCCCCGCACCACCGTTCCGGATTGCTACATTGTCAGTACCGGCCATGGCGCCTCTGGCCCTTTCAGTTTTAGCGGCGTGCTGCTGCGCGATTTTGTTGTATCGCTCTTAGATCCTGGCCAACTTGGGTCGCAAATCGAGGTGATAAGTGGGGATGGGTTTGGCACTCGGGTGCAGTTTGACGAACTGTCGTTACCTGGCCGCTCAAGTTTGATATTGGTCGCTTATGCCATAGATGGTGAGGATATGTTTCGCCAACAAGGACTTGTACGGCTCATTGTGCCCAGTGAACGAGATGGCGCCCTGCGTCAGGTCAAATGGATAACCAGGATCAATGTTCTGCCTTAAAACCAATCGGGTGTGTCCTAGACGAGTTATTGGCGTGCCTATTACTACAACGAGATTTCGGTCTCATGTAGTCTAGCTAAGCGACGCTTGCGATGAGAGCAATAGGCGGCTTCATGATGTCTCTGATAATAATTAACAATTTCAATGGCTTTGACCGCATCCAATTTAGGGTGAATGGTTTTGGTCCTGCCCAATGTGATCAGATTGACGACCCTGTCGTAGTGGCGTACCCAGAATGGGGCGCCATGAGAATGGGCCTCACTCTCGTCGTGCGTATGTGCTTGTCCTTGGACGTGAATGCGCTGAATGAGGTTCACTTTTTACTCCTAATGCTGCATAATGCCTTCGTCAAAGAACAATCTGTTCACCGGTCAGTATAAAGTGATCGACAGCGAGCGTCAACAGACAATGCTTCTCATCTGTAAAATGAGTCCAATGAAATAAGCCTATTACCGCAAAGGACGCAGAGATCGCAGAGGAAAACATAGGGTTTCACGAGGAAAAGCGCGTCCAGACCTCATCATTTTTGCTGTTGTCTCGGCCTTCACTGCTTGTTTAGACCTTTTTTCAGGGGAGTCTAAAGTATTGAACAGATATCGAAAATTGTCTGCTCCGCACGCAGAAATCGACGCCATGTTCCAGCAACTGGCTATGAGTGGTGTAGAAGGGCCGCTACGATCCTCCTCAATGCGAACAGGAGAACGACCGTATCCCGCCCACCATCCAGACGAAACGTGACGACAGGGTTGGGTGTGAGTGGACAGATAGACACAGATCAGAAACCGCAATTAGTTGACATAAATCACTTGGCATAAATCACTTGCCAGGGTTTGCGATCTCTGGCATACTGGGGTCAAGATCTCACAGTAAATTCATCGTGTATTGGTGTGCCACACAGACTGGCAATGCAAATCAGATGAAGTAAAATATCTAGACAGCGCCTTCAGCGAATCTGTGCGACAAACTCGACGATGAGAAGTTTGTTTCTGAAGCTGTACGTGTGTTGGAATGGTCGCGGGAGACATGGGAGATGAAGCCCACAAAGAAGTGCTTATCGCAAGAACTCAAAGAAGCAGAATATAGAACTGGCGCAGGTCAACGAACAGCTAGAGGAACGGCCCGATTATGGGCTGGGCGCCGGCAGTACAGGTGTATTTACATGTAAACGTGTGTTGGCGTTTTTTGTTTTGGCGGCTGATGAGTGACTGCGTTATCATGAACGGCTATGACCTCGTACACCAAAGCACTAAAACCGATGCCAGAGGAGCAACACACGCGTAAATGGTGGATTCTTGCAGCGATTGGTATCTCGCTGCTCATGAGTTCCATTGATGGCACTATCGTCAATGTAGCGCTGCCGACGCTGACGCGCGAGCTTCAGACCGAGTTCGCTACCATCCAATGGGTAGTGCTTTCCTATCTGTTGGGGTTAGCAGTGCTCATGTTGAGTATGGGGCGGTTGGGTGATATGGTCGGTAAGAAACGAGTTTTCGCTTCAGGCCTCGTTTTGTTTGTGGCTGGATCGGTGCTTTGCGGGTTGTCTCCAGGTGTTTATTGGTTGATCGTTTTTCGTTTCATCCAGTCGATTGGTGCGGCCATGATGATGGCTTTGGGCGTGGCTATTGTTACCGAGACCTGGCCGGCGTATGAACGCGGCAAAGCAATTGGTATTTCGGGTGGTATCATCTCTCTTGGGATCGCCTTGGGACCGGCGCTGGGAGGGATCATTTTGCAATACCTTGATTGGCGCTGGATATTCTTTGTCAATCTGCCCATCGGCATCCTGGCGCTGATCCTGGTGTGGGTTTATGTACCACCCTTGAAACCGAAAGAAGGTGGGGAACGCTTCGATTACCTTGGCGCTCTGTTGGTTGGAGTGGCGCTGCTGACGTTCTCACTTTCGATGACATTCGGACAGGTCAATGGCTTTTTATCACTATCAACAGTGGCATTGTTTGCACTGTCGGTCATTACATTGGGGGCTTTTGTGTGGGTGGAACGCACTACAAGTTGTCCTATGGTCGATTTATCCCTGCTTCAAAACAGTGATTTCAGCCTCAACCTGCTCACCGGTTTTCTGACCTTCGCCGCCATCTCGGCCGTTGTCTTGCTGTTGCCCTTTTATTTAGAATTGGGCATGGGGCTGAATCAGCAACAGGTGGGGTTGGCAATGGCTGTCGTGCCCCTGGTATTGGGCATTTTGGCGCCGATTTCCGGCACACTCTCCGACCGTTACGGTACCCGGCCGGTAAGCATCATTGGCCTCGCCATTTTAATGACAGGGTATCTGGCGCTTATGACGCTTAATACCGGCACTCAGTTATTAGGATTTTTTCTGGCTTTGCTGCCGGTTGGTATAGGGATGGCCATTTTCCAGAGCCCCAACAACACCGCCATTATGAGTGCGGCGCCACGTGCTCGCCTGGGTGTTGCATCCGGCATGCTCAGCATGACTCGAGTCCTGGGTCAAAGTACGGGCATCGCCCTCTTGGGCGCATTTTTTGCCGCTCGCCTGGTTTATCACAGCGGCGAACAAGTCGATATCAACAACTCCCAGGCCGGCCATCTCGTTTCAGCCCTGACCGATCAGTTTCTCATGGCCGCCCTTCTGGTCGCCGTGGGTCTGGCCATTGCCTTGCGCTTAGGTTGGCAAGAGCATAAAGCCAGGAAGGAGAGGGCCGTTGCTGAAGGGTCTTGAGGGAAAAACATCGAATACGGTGGTAGGTGAAGGGTTAGAGATCGTGAGATGCAATCCACTAAAGATCGTACTCGCTTGAGTTCTTTCGGTTTCTCAAGGCGTTGTTACGGTGTGGCACGTCGCCGCAATCCCTCTGCATCGGTGACGCATTAAGTCTCGCTTCTGTCAGGCCTTCGTTAGGCAGGGTGTGCAGCACCTGGTTGAAGCTGGCATCCGAGACTGAGACAATGCTTCCGTATAAGGCTCGGTCATGGCCGCAATCATGGATCTGAATAGAATCGAGTCGGGGATGAGAACGCACAAATAAGGCATCAACTATAGGAGAAGTGAGGACGAAAAGTGGGGATTGGCCTGATTTGCAAAAGTGGCCGCACGAATTTGCCAGCAAAAGTGGGGTGTTGCAGGCGTTAAATGGAATTGCCTTTACGCGGTATGTAAAGTGGTTTACACCGGTGGTGTTAACTGGTTTACATACCGCGCCGTAAAAACCAGTTACACTAACAATACCTTCGCCGAACATTTGAGCTAATGAGAAAGACAGAGCAGATTGTATAATTGTTTTTTGCAACCAGATTCAATCTGAAAAACAAAGGACAATCTGCTCATGATAGATATTA